>JAFGMS010000038.1 GCA_016927375.1 Anaerolineae bacterium | reverse complement strand
TCGAAGCCGCTTTGCTTGAGCATAGCAACTTCTTCGTGCATGACACTGGCTGTTAGAGCAATGACCCGCGATGCGCTGAAAGCATCGTTCTTACGCAGCATCTTGAGCATTGCAAAACCGTCCAGCGGCCTCATGTGGATATCAAGCAAGATAATGTCAGGCACATTCTCCAAACCTTTGATGCGCTCCAGGAAATTGTCGCTGGTTTCAAAAATCCAGACTTTCTCATATTTCATAATATCTTCCAGCGCAATCCGGATGACTTCCCGGCTGAGCAGATCATCTTCAATGTACAGGAAACTTGTGTCACTCATGACTGTACCGCTTCCTTCCCATCTTTTTTCTCAAGGGGTTCAGTCTTTATGGGGAGCAGCAGGAAGAACTTTGCGCCTTTGCCGGGCCGGCTTGCCACCCACAACTTGCCGCCATGCGCAGTAGCCAGTTGTTTTGAGATGGGCATCCCCAATCCGGTCCCACCGGCATGCTTAATCCCTGTTTCAGTTTGGACGAAGGGCTCGAAGATCTTTTCCTGGTCTTCCGGCGCAATACCAGGTCCTGTGTCCATCACCGCAAACAGCAGCTTGCCGTCATGATGCCTGGCACCGATGGTGATCTTACCTTCCTCGGTGAATTTGATGGCGTTGGAAATCAGGTTGTAGAAAATCTGGCGAACGCGTCTTTTGTCACAGGTCATGAGCGGTAAATTTTTACCTATATCCAACACCAGCTTGACAGGTTTTTCTGCAAGCATCTTTTCTGCGGACGCAGCCAGCTTTTCAAGCTCGCAAGCAGCATCGAAGCCTTCTTCCACGAACAACTTCAACATATCGGTCTGAATTTTCGTGACGTCAAGCACATCATTGATCAGCGCCAGCAGATGTTCCCCACTGTCGATGGTCTTGCCAAGATAGTCAACCTGCTCCTCGGTTACGGGGCCAAAAACACCCTGACGCATATATTTAGTAAAAGAGAGGATGGCGTTCATGGGGGTGCGCAGCTCATGGCTCATGCTGGCCAGGAACTGTGATTTGGTCTCGTTAGCCTTCTCGGCGGCGGCACGAGCCTGATCTGCTTCCTGTTTGGCTTTTTCGAGATCATGGGTGCGCTCGACAACGCGGGCTTCCAGCTCGTCGTTCAATTTACGGACCTCGGCTTCGCTCCGGCGTGCCCGCCGCAAGCTGTCAGCCAGGTTGCCGATCAGCACGCGTAACAGAAAGGAGGAAACAATCATGATGGTGGCCATGGTCACCAGATCTTCAAGCTCATTCTGAAACGGATAGCTACGAAGGCTGGTCTGCTCAGCAGCATACAGCAATGCCAGACACGCTGAAGCCAATACACCAAAGAGAATGGTGGCGTTCTTCCCCAGCAGCAAGCCTGCTAACACGATGGCCATGAAAAACCCCAATACTGAGGTATCGCGCAGGCCAGAGCCGCTAAAGGGAATATAGGTAAAGAGTGTCAATACAAGAATAGGCACAAGGTAACTCGGTAGCGCAAGGTAGCCTCGGCGCATCAGTATGTAGGCAATCAGGACCACCCCGGCAGCAACCGCCATACTCAATGTGGTGTATGGTTGCTGCTGGACAATTCCCAAGACCATTCCCGGAATTGAGCCGGCCAGGAGGATCAGCAGGAGGACGTTAAGCACAGATGCGACGTAGCTTCTGTCCTCATCCTTAAAGACGGGAGGGGCGAACATCTTGCGCACTTGCTGCAATAACATGATCCTTGTTTCTCCTACGCGGCGGATATCATCGACGTTTTCTATATGCAGAGCGTATCATAGATCAACAGGCGCACACAAGGGAAGTCAATAAGAGCGTGTTTTAGAAGTTTGACGTTGCGGGCATAGCATAGTTTCGAGTGATGGACGATTAAAAAGCAAATCGTTTGGGTGATGGGGCAGGCAAAAGGCCCATTTGACATCAATCTCTTCATCACGCCTGTCTTCCCGCGCAGGCGGGAATGACAGCCATAACCACCATCAGGCATGAAACGAGGATACTTTTTCTGCCTTTGTCAAGCCCCACCTGGACTTCTAAAACATACTCTTAGTGAGACAGTCCAGTTAACGGTCAAGTCGGTGGGATAGCCAGAGGACGGCTGGAGAGAATAGAGTGTCTCGGATTTTTACGTCGGATTTGGAATATGCCCCATGAATCCACCCTGGTTGTTCTCCTTATTGACTTATGCTACGATTGTCGCGGGCATACTCGATGTATGAGCCGGATCTGGTTCAAGTAGGAGATAAAACTGATGGAATGGCCTCTATGGTGTCTCGGTTCGTTTGTCATCGTTATTGTGGTGATGCTCTTCTCAGCTATTCGTATCATCAAAGAATACGAACGTATCGTCGTGTTCCGGGTCGGGCGGCTGGTGGGCGCGCGCGGGCCGGGCGTCATCTTCATCATCCCGATCATCGAGAAGGGAGTGGTGGCTGATCTGCGCGAGACTGTGATGGAAATCCCGCGTCAGACATCGATTACCAAAGACAATGCGCCTATCAACATCGACTTTCTGATTTATTGGCGGATTATCGATCCTTCTCTCTCGGTTGTACGGGTCAAGGATTTCCGGGCGGCAGCTGTGGGTATTGCGACAACGACACTGCGCGCAGTTATCGGCGACATCATGCTTGACGACGTGCTTGCCAAGCGCGAGCAGATCAACACAGTTCTGCAGAGCAAGCTCGATGAAGTGACCGAGCGCTGGGGTGTCAAGATCACGGCGGTAGAAATCCGCGAGATCGAGCCACCGCGTGAAGTCCAGGATGCCATGAACCGCCAGATGACCGCCGAGCGTGTCCGCCGTGCCACAGTCACCGAGGCCGAAGGTGCGCGCCAGGCTGCCATCCTGCGAGCTGAAGGCGAGAAGCAGGCTGCTATCCTTCAGGCAGAAGGTGGCAAACAATCTGTCATCCTGGCGGCAGAAGGTGAGCAGACATCACAGCAATTGCGCGCTCAGGGATATGCGCAGGCATTAGAGGAGATCTACAAGGTTGCCCAGGGAGTGGATGACAACACCATGACACTCCAATACCTCACTGCCTTGCGGGACGTGGGGTCCAGCCCCAGCACCAAGTTCATCTTCCCGATGGAGCTTACCGGCTTGCTACGGCGGTTTATGGATCTAGGCTCCAAGCAGCAAGACAAATCCGGATAGCGATAAACTGCTAAGGGGTGAGAGTTTTATGGCAATGCCGCTAAAGTCGCCCTGTTGCCGATACCTATCCTGACACTCGTAGGATTGGTTGTGATAGCCGGCATATCTTGACAGGTATCGTAGGTCGGAGTGAAATCCGACCGTCACGGCTATGGATTGTCTTACAGGGTTGCTTTAGCGGTTTTGCCTTATTATTTATCATCCTCCGGCTACTCCGCCGGCTTGACTGTGAACTGAACGACCTCACTAGCCAGTTCCTCCCCTCCCACCGTGGTTCCGGTCGCGTAGATTGTGTGTGTACCGGTCCGCAGTATCCACAGTACCTCAAAAGGCGGCTCGTCGAAGGCAGCCAGTAGCTCATCGTCCAGGTAGATTGTCACACTGTCCAGATCGCTCGTTCCGGCGACAACAATACGGATCTTCTGGGCATCGAGTGGTATGGTCGATGAGATGCGGTAGATAGTCTGCGGGTCAGGCGTGATAACCATCAGCCAGGCATCGGCTGTATCTTCGAGGACGGTCTGAGCATCGAAGGCCTCCGGCAAGAGGGACAGCCCAGCTGCTCGCGCCCAACCGTGCGCCTGGGGAGGCAGATCGAGGAAGATGCGCTCGTCGTGGCGCTCGATGGGGGTTGCATTGGTCGCGGGCATGCCGGTGGCGGCATCGACAATCACCCGTTGGTAGATGTTATCTCTCTCTGTGGGTTGTGTCCCTTCGATGAACCACTCGCGGCGGGTGTATGGGCAGTCGGGTGTGGGCAGCAGACCGGAGAGCGAGCATATCTCAACCTGCACCAACCCGGATGGCCTCTCAAATTCGAGCTCAGGCTGGCCGCGTAGGACAGTTCTCATGAATTGATGCCAGATTGGCCCGGCGCCGCTTACCCCGCTGATGTTGCTCATACTGGAATTATCGGCGTTGCCGACCCATACTCCAACGACCAGGTTGGGGGTATAACCAACCGTCCAGTTATCCCGATAGTCGGTGGTCGTCCCGGTCTTGGCCGCTGCCGGACGCCCGATCTGGAGGATGCTGTGAGTGGTAAAGGTTGGGGCACGGGCCAGGTTGTCGTTGAGGATATCGGTAATCAACCAGGCTACTCGCGGATCGATGACCTGCTCGCCGGGATGTCCTTGTTCCGAGAAGATTGTTTGGCCCTCAGTATCTTTGATGTCGAGGATCATCACCGGCTCGATGACCCTGCCGCCGTTGGCTAGAGCGGCATAGGCGGCTGCAAGCTCCAACAGGCGTACCTCCCCGCCGCCCAGTGTGAGCGAGAGATCGTGCGCGGAAGGATCGGTGAAAGTGGTTATCCCCAGGCGCCCGGCGAATTGAAACAGATTGCTCATCCCGACATGCTGCAAAGCGATCACCGCCGGGATGTTGTAACTGGAAGCCAGCGCCTCACGAACCAGCACCGGTCCGTGTTCCTGGTGATCGTAATTGGTGGGCACGTAGGAGTACCCCTCATGGGTGACAAACGAAGTGCGAACGTCCAGGATCATGGTAGCTGCTGTCCAGGGTTCCTGCTGGGTTGGGTCGAAAGCGGCAGCATAGGTGAAGGGTTTGAAGGAAGACCCCGGCTGGCGAGGCGCCAGCGCCATGTTAACCGCACCGCTGGAGGCTGCATCGAAGAAATCCGGGCTGCCAAGCAGGGCGAGCACCTGCCCGGTGTGCGGGTCGAGAGCGACCAGGGCGGCATTGTGAGCATTGTGTGGAATGTCGCCGGGCTGTGATATGCGGTTGAGCAGCTCCAGGTGCCGCCGGGCGATGCGCTCTGCCGTGTCTTGCCAGTCGAGGTCAAGCGTGGTGCGGACCTCCAGTCCACCCTGATAAAGCTCTGCGGGCGTCAGGGTCTCCTCAAGCTGGGCGTAGATCGCCATGACGAAATGGGGCGCCTCGATGCTGTACCGCTCGGCGGCAAAGGCCAACGTTTCATGACGGGCGCTTGCTGCCTCTTCGATGTCGATGAAGTCGCTGTCGACCATCAAATCAAGTACTACCGATTGGCGCTTTTGAGTTGCTGCCGGGTCGGTCAGCGGATCATACAACGCCGGTGACTGGGGCAGGCCGGCCAGCAGCGCGCACTCTGCCAGATCGAGATCATTGACCGGCTTGCCGAGATAAGCCCGGGCAGCAGCATCGATGCCGTAGGCCAGGTTGCCGTAATAAGTCTGGTTGAGATAAAACGCCAGAATTTCATCTTTGCTGTAGCGCCGGGACAGCCGGTAAGCCAGAATGCTCTCGCGCAGCTTGCGGGTCAGGCTGCGCTCGGTGCGCTCCCGGGGCTCCAGCAGCAGATTGCGGGCCACCTGCTGGGTAATGGTACTCCCGCCGGAGAGGACTTCGCCGCCCTGAAGGTTGATCCAAAGTGCTCGCACAATGCCGCGCAAATCGACACCAGGATTGGTGTAGAAGCTGGCATCCTCGGTAGCGATAGTGGCCTGCCGGCAGGCCAGGGGGATCTGCTCCAAGGGCACGACGGTGTTGCGCCCGGCGTTCTCGCCGATCACCTCGTAAAGCATGCGGCCGTAGCGGTCGGTGATACGGATCGATGGGGTGTTCAGACCCTGGCTCAGATCATCAACGTGAGGTAAATCGGTGAACAACCACAGGCGGATGCCAATCGCAGCGCCAATCAGCAAGCCCAGTATCCCACCCGCTGTCAGCCGGCGATGCCCAACTCTCAGCCATCGCCAGAATCTCGATAGAAAAGGCAGCTTTGTCATAGAGATGAAGATGCCCATGTAATCCTGTCTAAACCCTTTTGCAAACGAGTCTAGACTCGTTTGTGATCCTCTTTAGACTCGTTTGCAAACGAGTCTAGACTCGTTGTGGCACCGATCAAACCTCAAACTTGAGCAGTTTTAGCAGCATACTTGTGAAGGCGCGGATATATTTCTCGACCGTGTAGACTGCCATATAGTCCCTGACATCCGGACATAGAACGGATTTAAGGTGTCTTCCCAAAGTCAAGAAACCAGGTTTTTGGTGTCGAATAAGCCGTCCTGACCGCGAAAGTGGTATCAACATTGTACCGTTCTTGCAGGAGGAAAAACCCGGTTTCCTTTGCCCGTTTTTTGAGAACGACACGAGTGGAGCATAGAGTGAGAACCATTCCCTATGAATGATAGGCCCATTTCTATGCGCGACTCGCAGCATTGTGTCCTATCGGTGAACATTGTCAAGTAGTTATGTCCGGTTCTCAGACATAGTCCCCCTTGACGCAGGAAGTTGTATGGGGTAGATCATAGTCGCACAAGGCGTGTGAGAGCAAGTAAGTATGTTATGGCAGCTATCTATCACTCGTTACGCATGCGCTTTGTCTGTTGCTCACTTTTTGCAGGCTTCCGGTTCAAATAGAGCGTATAATTGTAGGGGCTCTCAGTTCGACTTTGCACATCGACAACAGATATGTGGCAAGTGGTTTCTCGCTTTCGCGGGAATGACGGCGTTGAGGCGCTCAATATTTTTGAATGTCGCGGCTTGACCATGATGTTGTAAAAACCAATCTCTTGTGCAGAAATAATCCGGCAGTAAAGATGCCTTTCATCCCCAGCTGTTTAAGTGTTTCGCAGGTAACCATAACTGACGGCTTACTTATGCCGCAAAACACTAGAGAAAAGCAAGCGCAAACGGGATTAGAGGCGCTTGCAAACAGGATTAGAGGCGTTTGTGTGATTTTTGATATTCTCTCGTATCCGGATCACCTGTTTGCTGTGTAAATATCAACACAGCCCAACATCTTTCTAGGAGAACTTCATGCAAATCATCGGGGAGAAAATCAACGGTACTCGTAAGCGTGTTGCCCAGGCAATTGCCGAGCGTGATGCCGACTTCATCAAGAGCCTTGCTCTCAGGCAAGTCGAAGCCGGCTCAGCCTGGCTCGACGTCAACGCGGGGACACCTCCTGATCGTGAGCCAGACGACCTGGTCTGGCTCATCGAGACTATCCAGCCGGTCATAGACATCCCTCTCTGTCTTGATAGTGCCAATCTGAAGGCATTGCAGACTGCTGTCGAGGTTGTCGATAAAACACCATTGATCAACTCCATTAGCGGGGAACCTGAGCGCTTGAAGGGTGTTCTTCCTCTTATTGCCAAACATGACTGCCAGGTCATTGCTTTGGCTATGGATGAAAAGAAGATCCCGGAGACCAGCGAGCGGCGCTTAGAAATCATAGGCAGGGTACTGGCCGAGACGCGTGCCGCCGGAGTTCCCGACGAGCATGTCTATTGTGATCCGCTGGCGCTGACCCTTGCCACTAATGCGGACAGTGCTGTCGTGGCTTTTCAGACCATGCATGCCATCAAGAAGCATTTCCCGGCGGTGCATCTGACGATTGGCCTCAGCAACATCTCCTTTGGGCTGCCTGCCCGGAAATATGTCAACCGCACTTTCTTGACCCTGGCGATGCAGGCTGGACTGGACAGTGCTATTCTCGATCCGCTGGATCGCGATATGCAGGCTGCTATCCTTGCAACAGAGCTTGTGTTGGGCCGGGATGAGCACTGTCTGAACTACGTCCGGGCGTCACGTGCCGGGGCTTTCGATGAAAAGGGGCAGAAGGCATAAGGGAATCTCGGAGCCCAGGTGCCGATATCACAACGGATTGCTGCATAATGGGCTCCGTGTTAAAATCTGCAAGGTCGAGGAGGGGTGAACTTTATTGCATTTGCAGAATTGGAATAACACAATCGAGTGTCCGGAATTCGTTTTCTTCGATAAGTTGCTGCCTTTACTCCTCTAACGGGTTCCTTGGTTATCATGCTCTCGATTAGCAATTCCGCTTAATCCGGCGCGGTTTACTCATAGTATTTTCTTGGGCTTTGTGGCGCGGTCAACACGGGGATTGAGGACTATATCATCTAATGAGCTTCGAGTTTTTTGTGCGTTTAGCTGGAATGGTGGTCCTGGCGTTTGGTGGGCTGCAGCTCGGAGTCCGTATGGCTCAATTGGCCGGCAACCCACCGGAAATTTCGGCGCTGGTCATGTCGTTAGTTGGGGCACTCTCCGGCTTGATCTTGACCCCTCATCTGACTACCCGGCCGATCCGTGCACTGTCTGAACGGATCAATCAACTGCCCGCGCAGCAGTTGGTTTCAGGGGTGGTTGGCCTCATTCTTGGTTTGATTGTGGCTGTGTTGTTTTCATTGCCGCTTTCGATGCTTCCCCGTCCCTATGGCATGATTGCACCCATCCTGACAGCTTTGCTTTTTGGGTACATCGGGATGGCTGCTCTGACAACGCGCCGCAAAGATGTGTTTGAAATATTTCGTGGACATATTCCGAATATCTCTTTAGGGAAAGCGGATGAGGGGCTCACCCCAAGCCGCCAGATCTTGTTGGATACCAGTGTCATTATTGATGGCCGCATCGCCGATATCAGCAAGACCGGCTTTATTATGGGACCGATGCTGGTTCCCAATTTCGTTCTGAACGAGATTCAGCATATAGCCGATTCGCCTGAGGCGCTCCGACGCAACCGGGGACGAAGAGGACTCGATATTCTCAACCGTTTGCAAAAGGAAGCCCTGGTCCCGGTCCGTATCACCGATATCGATGCCGAAGGGGTTGAGGCGGTGGATGACAAGCTTGTCCACCTTGCTAAGCAGTTGGGCTGTGCTATTCTGACCAATGATTTCAACCTGAATCGGGTAGCTGAATTGCAGGGTGTTCTGGTACTCAATGTCAATGACCTTGCCAATGCGGTCAAGACCGCCTATTTACCTGGTGAAGAGATTGATATCAAGGTTATTCAGGAAGGCAAGGAGCTGGGGCAGGGAATTGGTTATCTTGAAGATGGGACGATGATAGTCATCGAAAGTGGACATAAACATCTTAATGAAGTGATCAAGATTACCGTTACTAAAGTCTTGCAAACCTCCGCTGGCCGGATGATCTTTGCTCGTCCAAGCGCCGATTCGTAATGGGCGAGTTGAAGTCCTTTCCCTATTCTAGTTGAACCTCCCCTTTTGGAACACAGATTAGGTTCTTCATCCCGTTAAACAAGCTATAATAGAGCAACCATCCGCGCTGTGCATGTTCATAAAGTCAGAGCATGAACAGTGTGCAAAATACTATGTTCCTGGGCCTTCCCAATATTAGAAGGATGCTTTGCTTATGAATTTGCAAGTCTTTAATCGCCTGACACGCCAAAAAGAGGATTTCAAACCGCTTGTCGAAGGGCAGGTCAAGATGTATGTTTGCGGCCCGACCGTATATGACCATGCCCATTTGGGTCATGCTAAGACCTATGTCGCCTTTGATGTGATCGTACGCTATCTGCGCTACCTCGGGTATAAAGTGCGTTATGTACAGAACATCACCGATGTCGGTCACCTGCTCGACACGGGTGAGGATCGCATCCTCAAAAAGGCAGGGGCACTCAGCCTTGAACCTATGGAAGTTGTCGAGACCTACACTCACTCTTATTTCGACGATATGGACGCGCTGGGAGTTGTTCGCCCAGATATATCGCCCCGGGCCAGCGGGCATGTTCCAGAGCAAATCACCATGACCCAGGGGCTCATTGAGAAAAAACACGCCTATGTTACTCGTGAGGGTGACGTTTACTTCGATGTAACCACTTTCCCGGAGTATGGGAAGCTTTCCGGCCAGAACCTGGACGAGCTGGTAGGTGGCAAGCGGGTCGAAGTTGCGGAAGGCAAACGTCATGCAGCCGACTTTGCGTTGTGGCGTCATGCCGAGCCGGAGCATCTGATGCAGTGGGACAGCCCCTGGGGACGTGGCTTTCCCGGCTGGCACATCGAGTGCTCTGCCATGGCTGCACGATATCTGGGCGAGACATTCGACATCCACGGCGGTGGGCTAGAAAATCGATTTCCTCACAATGAATGCGAGATTGCGCAGTCCGAAGCACTGACCGGTAAGCCCTTTGCCAACTATTGGCTGTTGACCGGCTCGCTGACCGTCGACGGCGTTAAGATGAGCAAAAGCCTGGGCAACTTCGTGACCATCAAAGATGCACTGAAAATCTATCAACCTGAGGCGCTGCGCCTGTTTATTCTATCGAGCCACTATTCCAGCCCGGTAGACTACAGCGATGCGGCACTCAAGGCAACCCAGAGCGGCTGGGAGCGGCTGATGGGGGCAGTCCGGCTCGTGCGTTATACGCGCCAGAATGCGTCAGAGGGAGATGCTGCTGCCGGCTTCGAGGCCGTTCTGGACGAGCATAAAGCACGCTTTGCAGCAGCAATGGATGATGATTTCAACGCTCCCGCTGCGATAGGCGTGCTATACGATCTGAACCGCGAAGTCAATACGCTGCTTAACAGCGGCGAAACTATTGGCCGCCCCATCCTTGATTCAATCGAGCAGGTATACCATAAGCTGGGCGGCGATGTTTTGGGGATTATTCCGGATGAAATTACGGAGACCGGCACAGATGCTGCTCGCCAGGATGGCCTGATCCGGTTTTTGATCGAGATGCGGGCCGATGCTCGTGCCCGCAAGGACTTTGCTGCCGCAGATAACATCCGCAACCGTCTGGTTGATCTGGGCGTCATGCTGGAAGATCGAGCTGATGGGACGGTGTACAAACTGCAATAGGAGATAGAGGCGGTCTTGCTCAACAGGCGAGAGCCGCCTTTTATAATCCAATGAAAACCGAGACTTTGTATGGACGTCGTGCAGTGACCGAGACGCTCCGGGCCGGGCAGAGGACATTCCAGCGTTTGGTGCTCTCCGATAGAATTGGTGAGACGGAAGCAATACAGGAGATTGTCTCACTGGCCCGCCAATGTGACCTGCATGTCAAATCTGCCCATCATGACTGGCTCGACGATCAAACACGAGGCGCTAATCATCAGGGCGTCCTGCTGGAATGCAGCTCCTATCCCTACGTAGAGCTTCAGGATGTTTTGGACAGTGCCGCTGTTCGTGATGGGCCTCCCTTTCTTTTGCTTCTAGACCTTCTACAAGATGTCCAGAATGTTGGGACGCTGCTGCGCACAGCCGAAGCGGTAGGAGTCCATGGCGTAATCCTTCAGGAGCGGCGTGCCGCGGGGATCACGCCAGCCGTGGTCAATGCGTCATCGGGGGCAGTAGAGCATCTTAATGTGGTCCGGGTAACCAATCTGGTGCAGACGATGAAGGTGCTTAAGGAAGCCGGTGTCTGGCTTGCCGGGTTGGACATGGATGAGGATGCCGTGCGCTACGATCAGGCCAACCTGCGCGGCGCATTGGGTCTGGTGGTAGGCAGCGAGGGAGCAGGACTGCGCCGCCTGGTACGCGAGACCTGCGACTTCATCATTCACCTGCCAATGCGCGGCCAGATTGGCAGTTTGAATGTTGCAGTTGCCGGGAGTGTAGCGCTCTATGCAGCATGGCAGGCCAGAGGATTTCACTGAGACTGACCGTGTCCTTTCACTTTTGGGCACTTTTCTTCTTTGTGATATTCTTTGAGCAAGATGCTTTCGGAGGATTTGCTGATGAGCCAGGGTTCACTCTAGGGGATGAAGGCAGTCTTTGACTCAGTATTCAGCACTTTTCCTCGTGACTCATCCCTTATGCCTCAAGCCTATTTTCAAAGGAGCTGTATCATGGATCCGCGCGTTGACAAGGTCGCTGAAGTCATGGTCGATTATTCGGTGGCGGTTAAGCCTAATGATCTGGTTCTCATCCGCATGCTTGACCCCTTGGCTGAGCCGCTGGCACTAGAAGTTGAAAAGTATGTTTTGAAGGCAGGCGGTAATCCGGTGTTTCTGATGACCCCTTCGCGGGCAAACGAGGTATTCTTCAAATACGCCAGCGACGAACAGCTTGACTGGCTCAATCCCATGCACAAGTGGCTGTGGGAGAAGGTCGATGTGATGATCAGCCTCATCGCCGATGCGAACACCAAAGAGATGTCTAATGTCGATCCGGCCCGCCTGTCCCGTGCTCAGAAGGCGAGGACGCCCCTCTCTAAGACATTCATGAAACGCCAGGCCACAGGTGAGCTGCGCTGGACATTGACTCAGTACCCCACACAATCTGCCGCCCAAGACGCCGAAATGAGCCTCTCCGAGTACGAGGATTTTGTGTACGGGGCTTGCATGATACATCTTGACGATCCCATCGCATACTGGCAGCAGATGTCTGCAGACCAGGAGCGTCTGGTCAACTGGCTCGATGGCAAAAGCACGGTCGAGGTCAAAGGTGAAAACATCGACCTGAAGCTCTCAATAGAGGGGCGAACATTCATCAATGCAGACGGCAAGAAAAACTTCCCGGATGGCGAGATTTTCACCGGCCCGGTGGAGGACTCGGTAAACGGTTGGGCCAGGTTCACCTACCCGGCGATCTATAATGGGCGCGAAGTTGACGGTGTCGAGCTTACTTTCGAGCAGGGGAAGGTCGTCAAGGCTACCGCTGCGAAAGGTGAGGATTTCTTGAACGCCATCCTCGATACCGATGCCGGGTCTCGCTATTTGGGCGAGTTTGCCGTTGGCACCAACGAAGGTGTCAAAAGGTTTACACGCAACATCTTGTTCGATGAAAAGATGGGTGGTACGGTGCACATGGCGGTCGGCGCCAGCTACCCTGATACCGGCGGCAAGAACGAGTCGGCTGTCCACTGGGACATGATCTGCGATATGCGCTCCGGCGGTGAGATTTACGTCGATGGGGAGCTGTTCTACCAAAATGGGGAGTTCAGAGTATAGAATATGCTTCATGTGAAATAGAAGAGATCTCTTGTGTGGAACAAGTGATGAGTGATG
>JAFGMS010000037.1 GCA_016927375.1 Anaerolineae bacterium | reverse complement strand
TCAATCGTCAATGTCTTCCTGCTGCATTCGTCTCCGCCCGAACCCTCGCATGACGTTCAGCGCCATGGGCATCACCCGTGTGTAGGCAGTATAGAGCAGCGGCTTGGCTGCGTAATCCCATGCGCCGATGCGTCGAGCCACCACACCGCCAAACCCTTCTTTGAACCGGAAGACACCCGCCAGCGGGTCGTTTTCGTCCTTGAAATCATCCGGAGCGCCCCAGAGATCGTAGACAGCCATGCCTTGGGCCTTGGCCCAGCTTATGGCTTCCCACTGCAACAGGTAAGTGGGCATGTGTTTGCGCTCCTCATCTGCCGACGCGCCGTAGATGTACCAGGCCCGCTTGCCAAGCCCAAAGATGATCACATGTGCAATGGCCTCACCTTTATACTCGGCAATGATCGGTTGGGCCAGGCCAGCCTGCATGAAGCTTACCCAGGCCTGCCGGTAGTACGTCAAGGGGCGGATGACGAAGCCGTCGCGGCGGGCGGTCTCGGCATAGAGGCGGTAGAGCAAGGCCAGGTCATCGAGTGTTCCGAGCCGGGTCGCCACGCCGCGCTTATCGGCCAGACGCACGTTGTAGCGTGTTTTTTGCTTCATGGCAGCCATCAGCTCGTCCTCGCTGCGGCGCAGGTCGATGACGATCGAATTGCGGAACTGCACCTGGTCGTGTGAGAGGCGCAGCCCTGCCGCTTGCCATTCGGCGGCGATTTGCAGGCCGGTCGGGTCATCGAAGGCATCGGGGGCGCCTGGTACGCCGACCCCGGTCACCACGTCCGGGTCAATCTTGAGGAAGATCGCGTCTTGTTGGTGAACGTGCCGCTTCAGATCATCGAGCACCGCGGCGCGCAGGGACGGGTCGGTGTAATCGAGGGCCGGGCCTTTGGGCACGTACATCATCTTGAATGGCCCGATCTGCCGGGTGAGGATCTGCGCCATTGCCACTACGCTGCTCTGGTGCATATAGGCGATGCGCTCGGGCACCCAGCCGGTCGTAGCGGCTTTGAAATCGCCCCATTCCCAGGTTTGCAGCACGTGGGCGTAAGGCATCTGCGCCAGGGTTGTGTTCCAGATGGCACGGTCGATGACATTTGATGGATGGATGAGCATAAGGGATTGTCCGTGTTTGGTGTGTTCAATCAGCGTGGCAGGCTGTCAAGCCAGGCTTGCAAGTCCGGCCAGTGTTCTTCCTTGATATGTTCGTAGGTTTCGCTTGCTATCCTCTGCCCGAGCGTCTCGTCCTGTGACCAGCCAAATTGGGAGGTATCGGCCAAACTCTCCTCCGGCAGGCGCTCGATGAGGGAGAGCAGCGTTTCGAGGATGTCCTGCGAGCCATCAAGCACGGCGGCCAGCGGCAGGTCCCGGTTGTCGTTGAAGTTGCGCTCGTTCTGGGCATCGACGCTGCCGGTTTTCCAGATGTCGTCATCCGCCTGGTAGCCGTCGATGGCAGATTGGAGCAAGAAGGCTGCCCGCCGCTCCCAGTATGTGAAGTGGGCGATCAGGTCCTTGACCGACCAGCCGCCCACGACGCCGGGCCGGGTCAGCTGCTCTTCGCTCAGACCGTCGATGGCAGCATACAAATCGGCGTGGGCGCTGTGAAGCTTGTCGAGAAGCGCAGCCTTTGATATGCCTATGGGCATTTTGGTCTCCCATCTCGCCTAACAAGAGACTTCCGAAGTCTGCTAACGCTTGCGACTTCGGAAGTCTGAGTCACTATGAAAAACAAGGATGCGTTCCTGGTCTGCTATTCGCTTTCCTCCTCTTGTTCTTCTTCTGCCTCATACAGCTCATCTATCAGCTCTTCTATGGCTTCTTCCAGATCCTCTTGCTCTCCTGACGAGAGCAGCTCTCGCACGTGACCGGCGGCGTCTTTTAGCGATTGGTTTTCTGCTTCTGCCAGCAGCCGGTCAGCGCGGCCCAAAAGGACGGTGGCTTCCTGGACCATGTCCTCGGGCAGGTCGGGCATCAGGGCGATCTCGGGCAGGGCATCGCGCGCGGCTTCCAGCTCGGCCTGGCTGAGACGCTGGCTGGATGCCTTAACGGTGATACCTTCCTTTTTCTCGCTGCCTTTGTCTACTGCCTGCACATCCAATACGCCATTGACGTCGATGTCGAACTGGACGGTAAAGGCCGCAAAGCCCTCCGATTCATCAATTTCCAGGTCTTCAAACAGGAACTCGCCGAGCAGGATATTCTCGCTGGCTACCGAGCTCTCGCCCTGATAGACCTTGATCTTTACCTCGTCCTGGCCGGGATAAAGCGGGTTGAATACTTCCTTTCTGGTGACGGGAATGGTGCTGTTGCGGGGAATAAGCCGCTTGAAACGGTTGCCGATAATCCCGTAAGGCGTGATATCGGCGATGGCGATGCCCAGGGAGTAGGGGGCCACGTCGACCAGGATGGCATCGATAGGCTCGCCGGCGACGATCGCGCCCTGGATGCCTGCTCCCAACGCCACGGCCTCGGAGGGGTTGACATCCTGTCGTGGCGCGACTCCCAGGTGATTGGCCAACATATCCCATACGGCCGGGATGTAGGTGCTGCCGCCGACCAGCAGAATGTGCTCGGGCTTCTCGATCTCTCCGTCTTTCAGGACGCGGTTGACCGAGTCCAATGTCGAATCGAGCAGATCGCTGATGAGGGTCAGAAATTGAGAGCGGCTGACCTCTATCTCCATGTGGAGCGGAACGCCGCCTTTCTGTGCCAGGTATTCCTCACGCACCCATGTATAAGGCTCCGTGGACAGGTTGATCTTGGCCTGCTCGGCAGCCTGGCGGATGCGGGCCATGGCCTGCCGGTCGCCCCGTACGTCGACCTTGTGTTTCGATTCAAACTCGCTGCGCAGCCAGTCGGCCAGCCGCTCGTCGAAGTCGTCCCCGCCCAGTTGGGTGTTCCCATGGCTGGCCCGCACGTCTACAACGCCTCCGGAAAGCTCCACCAGCGATGCATCAAATGTGCCGCCGCCCAGATCGTAAACCAGTGATACCTCATCGCGGCCCTCCTGAAGGCCATAGGCCAGGGCTGCCGCCGTCGGCTCGTTGATGATGCGCATGACCTCCAGCCCGGCAATCGTGCCCGCATCGCGAGTGGCCTGCCGCTGAGCATCCGAGAAGTAGGCCGGCACCGTGATCACGGCTTGTGTGATCGGCTCCCCCAGATGTTCTTCGGCGGACAGCTTCAGCTTTTGCAAGATCATGGCCGATATCTGCTGCGGCGTATAGACATTTCCTCCTAATGATACGGTCTCATTGCTTCCCATCTTGCGCTTGATGGAACGCACCGTATTTTCCGGGTAGAGGACCCATTGGTTCAGAGCACTTTGTCCTACCAGCCACTGCTCGTCGGGCGATACGCCAACGACCGAGGGCATGATGCGCTGGTCACCTACCGGCAAGAGGACAGGTTCGCCATTGCGTACGGTGCTGGCGCCCGAAAAAGTTGTTCCTAAATCGATACCTATAATTGGCATGGTCTACTCACTCCTCGGTGGTCTTGTTGACGACCACTTCTGCATAGCGGAGAACGGTTTCTCCTGAGATATATCCCCGCCGCTCCTCCGCCACAACCTGGCCGGAAGGAATAGAGGGGTTACTGACTACTTTCACGGCGACATGATAGTCGGGATCGAACGCTTGGTTCTTGGCCTGCAGGGGACGTACACCTTGCGATGCCAACAGCGCCAGCAAACGTTCGCGAAGCAGGCGCTGCCCGTTTAGCCAGGCCGCCAGCGTTTTGGCTGCCTCCGGGGAGCTGGACAGTAGTGTCTTGATCTGCACGGCCCCGCTGGTAACCCCCGATTCGATGCTGTCCAGTACAGGGAAAAGGTCTGTGACGACATCGAGGCGTGCGCGTCGCTCTTGTTCCTCGTACTGGCGCTTCAGTTCATCGAGGGCCTGTTGAGATTGTTCGAGCGCTTTCCGGGTTTGTTCGAGCTGCTGCTCGTTGAGGGTGTTAGCCTTGTACTGCTCACGTGAAAGGCGTTTGACCTCGGCGCTTGCATCGCCGTTCCCCATTGCCTCGATGCGGCGAGCGAGATCGCTAAGCACTTCGTAGACGAGACGGACGTTCATATCTTGATATCCCGGTAATCCTTTCGGAAGTCGACCTCTCCCAAGTCGGAGTAGGCGCGTGCCAGCACCAGCCAATCGCTCTGCTGGTATTCCAGGATCGGGGCAGGGGGCGGTGAATCCGGCGTATAAGGCGGCGGGGCGTGGAGCAGGAAGAGATCGGTGGCTGCTTTTGCTTCAGGCGTACGTACGGCTTCGTATGCTGCCCGTATCTTCTTGAAGGCTATCGGGTCGCGCTCGGGCGGGAACTCGCGCACAAGCGCGAAGTAAGCCTTTTTGACCTGCTCCAATGAAGCATTTTGTCGCAGTCCCAACACTTCGTAGGGATTGGTCAACTCCTGGCGAATAAGGCTCAAGAGCTGGTCTAGCGATTTCTTTTCAGAAGTATCCATCTCAGTATCCTTCGCGCAAAAGCCAGCCGGATGTCAGCCGACCGCAAACAACTTGCGTACCTAATCACTTATAAACTTGTTCATTGTGCCACCCTGTGCAGTCTTCAGAAGTGCCGGTATTGCGTTTGTCTGACCGTCGGCCGGATAGCTTTTGTTGTTTAGTAGCCCCAAAGGAGCATCTGTCTTTGCCTGATTACTCTGCGGCCTTCCTCTATACTCGCCAGAAGATCGGCATCGTTGTTTTCCCTGGCCCACCTTTCCGCCAGAGTGAGATAGCGCCTGGCCTGTTTGAATTCCATCTCCTTTGCTGCGAAGAGCGCCACGCCTTGGAGGGCCGGGCCGAAATAACGATCCTCTTCGAGAACGGATTCCCAACATGCCCTGGCCTGTTCTTCTCTCTCGTTATCCATGTAAATGTAGCCGATGTTGGTCTTAGTGTGTTTGATCTCTTCAGGATCTTGGGCTCTTCGTAATGCCTCTTCGATGTAAGCCTCGGCGATCTGGGGCTGCTCGCGCCGGAGGGCGCATCTGGCCACGCCTGTAAAGAAGTCGGGTGACAGCAGATTCAACGCATCGGCCCGCTCGATCAGTGCCTTAGCTTCTTTGTCTTTTTCGGCTATATGGCAGGCGTCGATGAGTTGGTGAAGCGCGCTCTCGTTCGTCAAATCGATCTGGTCGACCTCTTGCTCGATTTCTGACTTCTTCTTACCGGCAATGATCAGTGAGCTGACATATCGAGCCCGCCGCCATTGATCTTGAGGATCGCGCTCCAGCCATTTGCGTGCTGCTTGTGCTGCTGCTTTGTCCATCCCACGGGAATATTTCCGTTTGTAGTCTTCTTCGTAGAGCTCATCGAGCCTTTGGCGGGCTATGGGTGCATAGGTCTCGTCATCGAGCTGCTCCACACGCTCCCATTCCTCGATGCCGGGTATGGTGTCATCGAGGAATGCTAACCAGAACGGTTTTATCTCGGCCAGCGTCGCTTTGAGCGTCAATGCTTCACCGTTCTGGGGCGAGCTCTCCAGGACTTTGTCAACCCGGTTCTCTGCAGCATCGTAGCGTGCCTGCTCGATGTAGCAATGTGCCTCAGCGAGCAACAATGTAGGATCATCAGGTTGGTATTTTAGCGCGTTCTGGAGGGTTTTGGCGGCCTCGTCCGGCTCTCCTGCCTGTAAGTATAGGACTGCAATGCGCGACCATAGACGCGCCACCTGCTCAGGCGGCAGCCAGCTATCGCTACTCTCTTTCTTGGAGCGGCGGCGGACAAACTCGCGCCACGACTCGGCCGCCTCGTACAATTCTCCAAGCTGCTCGTAGGCAACTGCGACGTTGGCAGCAGCAGTGCGTCCCTGGGCGCCAGGAATTTCCTTCAAGGGCTCCCAGTATTCCAGAGCTTCTTGCCACTTCCCCTGCAAGGCCCGATTGTATCCTATCGTGAATTGGGATGTGTACTCCATGTCTGGAGGCATAGCGCCTGGAGCAGATTCTTTGTAAAGTGTTATGAGGGATGCGGCCTCAGTAGCATTTCCGGCAGCAAGTGCCTGCTCGATGCGCTTGAGGTACAGCAAAATCAGATTGTGCGTATTTGCTTTGGTTGTCAGCCCGCAATCACGGGCCTGCTGCCAATGCTCCAGTGCCCCCTGCTCGTTTTGTTGCTGTATGGCCGTCACACCCAGGTAGTGGTGTGCCAAACCTCTGGCCAATGGCGGCATGGTCTGATCCTGTATGCCCTGGGTAAACATCTCCTCGGCCTTTTTCCAGTCACCTTGGGAGACAGACAATAACCCTTGAGAAACCGGGTCATCACCAGGCAGTTCCTTCAACCGTGTGCGCTGTTCCTCGTCCAGCCCGTTCCATACCGGATCTCCGGACACGTCCTGGCCACTTTCGGCCAGTGCCAGTGCCAGGGGATAGTAGGCCCGCCTGTAATCCGGATCGCGTTGCATAGCTTCGCGGTACCAGGTTATCGCTTCCTCGAACTTATTGTAGCGGTGCAGGGCCAGGCCCGCATGGTAAGAGTAGAGGGGGTCTTCGGGACGCAGTTGAGCAGCTGACTGGATGAGCTCACAGGCTTTGGCTGTCTCGGTGAACAGAATGTGTTGCCCATACCGAAAATAGGCTTCAGCCAGACTTTTTTCTATATTCTCTTTTAGAGAGGGCTTGATGCTAGAGTCCTTCAGCAAAGGCTCCCATGTTTTGATGGCTTGTTGGTAGTCCCCCTTTTTGAATGCCTTCTCACCGCTCCAGCCTATTGAGATAGGGGCCCTAGATCTTTTCTTGGGGGAGCCGGTACGGGAGGATTTTTGTCTGGACTTCTTGCTCAATGTCGGTTGATCCTGTTATGTCAGAAATAAACGTTTCCCCGATCATAAGCAGCCGCAAGATGATCGGAAGTGTGCTTCACGGCCGGTTGGCCGGCATCTGCATTATTGTAGGCGTGTTGATGCCGGCTTCAGTCTGGCCGATTATAACATCTGCTCATCTGACGGTCTAACATTCGCATTTTCTCTCCTTCAGTGGCTTGTCACTATGTTCATTCTGGCCCGCCACCAATCCCTGATCGCCGCTGCAATCTTGTAAACAGCATAGAGAAGAGGATTGTATGGCCTGTCCCACGCGCCGACGCTTTGCCATACGCGTCCTCCAAAGCCGCGTTTGAACCCATATACGCCCCACAGCCCGTCTCGACGGTGCTGGAATTGGGCTTCGAGTGTTTGCTCATCTTCATCAGGAATACCCCACAGGTCGTATTCGGTGCAGCCGCGCTCGCGCGCCCAGCGGATGGCCTCCCACTGGACGGCATAGTTGGGCATGCGCTCACGCTCCTCATTGGAGGATGCACCATATAGGTACCACGCGTGCTTGCCCAGGGCGAGAACCAGGATGCCTCCCAGATCGCGGTCCTGGTAAGAAGCCATGATCAGCGTGGCGTGGTTGGGGGCGAAGAGATCGAACAGTTTGCGATGGTATTCCAGGCTGCGTATGGCGATTTTGTCTCGCTGTGCGGTTATTGCCGTCAGCTCATAAAATGAATCGATGTCTTCTGTCTTTCCGTGTCGTATCTTCACGTCACGTTTGCCGGCAGTACGAATTTTGCGGCGAGTGCCCTGGTTCATCCGGGCCTGGACGCCTTCTTCTGTCCCGCCTAAGTCGATCAAGATCGTGCATTTAGGCTGGATGTTGTGCGTCGATGCCGTTAGGTCGAACCCGGCCAGCCGTTCTCGCACTTCGGGTGTGTCTTCCAGATGGGGCTCAACCTTGAGCATGATGGCGCGGTGCCGGCGCGCAGCGGCATCGAGTGCATGGAGCAGCGCGACAACCCGCTCATCATCGTTCCAATCGATCACCGGGCCGCGCGCCACATAGGCAATTGTCCCCAGACCTAGCGGCGCTTGCCAATAGAGCATCAGGGCTCCGGCAATAAGCTGGCCGTTCTCTTCCAATGCAATGATGTCGTATTCCCAGTTGGCTGTGGTTCGTTTGATCTCTCCCCAGCGGGAAGTTTGTAGGAAATGGCCACTTTGGGCCTCGACAAAGCTGTCCCAGGTTTCAGGTGTTGGAGAGAGGACTGTAGTGCTCACAATGATGCTCCTCACTTGGTTGATTGCCAGATTATAGACAGTCCTAGGTGATTGGCACAGTGAAAGACAGTTTGCAGTGATCAGTTCTTAGCTCGACTTTGCACATTCTTATCTGAACGTCCATGAAGGATTATGCACAAGAGATTGGGTTTTCCAACATCATGGTCAAGCCGCGACATTCAAAAATATTGAGCACCTCAACGCTGTCATTCCCGCGAAAGCGGGAATCCACTTGCCACACATATGTTGTCGATGTGCAAAGTCGAGCTTAGAGGCCATTTGAATATTCATCATCTAGCATAGCTTCGAGGCTAAAACGGCCATGAATGAACGCGATCTCTGGGGCTTGCCTGACCGAATTTTGCCTCAAAACTTAGGTGCTTGGGCTACAGCCATAAGCTATTAGCTATTGGGCGTGTTTCATCTCAACTCTCGGGGATTGCTGTAATGGCCCGTCCTATGTCACGGCCGGGCTAGCTGAACTTCTACAAAATCCTACCTGCAATCAGGTCAAATCCTCATAGGAAATGGATCAGATCCGCATAGGAAACGGTGCAAGTCCCATAGGATCTGGAGTAAGTCCTCATAGGAAGTCGATCCAATCCTTATAGGAAACCGGCTCATTTCTTACCGGAAACCGAGAATTCCCTTATAGGAATTCGAGTAGATTGCATTCTTGACGGGAACAGATACAAATCGATCGGAGACCAGGAAGTTTACGCTCAACTCAAGTGAAACACACCCTTAGCTATAAGCCATCAGCCAATTGGCTTTGCTCTCCTGTTGTTCTATGCTACGATTCGTTGGGTTAGCCATGCCTTGTGAGGAGGGAGACACATGCAGAAGCTTAGGTGCGCCATATTATTGGGATCTCTGGCGTTTGTTATGTTGTTGGCAGGATGCAGCCTCTTTGCCGGCGAGCAGATTACCCCACCACCCCCGCCTGAAGCAGCGCTTCAGTCCAGCCCGATGGCCGGCGCCGGAACTGTAACTGAGGCAGTTTCCAAGCCTGTGGCAGGGGCTGCTCAGGGTGAAGTTCTCTTTGTGCGGGATGGACAACTGTGGGCAACGGGGACCGATGGCGCTGGAGAGCGGGTCTTGACCACTTTGCCGCCAGGCTCGGCGCTTCGCTATCTGACAATTTCGCCTGGTGGCCAGTATGCAGCCTTTACGGTCTCCTCGCAGCAGGTGATGGTACTCGATCTCAGCCTGGGGCAGCCTACAGTCGTGGCAGAGATGCCCTCCAGCAGCTTCGATGCGCTCATCTGGTCTGCAGGGGGCGATGCACTCATCTATCACGAAGCTGCATTCGATGAACAAGGGTTGCCTTCAGCCAGCCGTATCTGGCAGGCTGCCATGCCACCCGGGACGCCTCCGGTAACGCTGCTTGATACAGACCTCGCCTCGGACCCGGCTCTCTACCAACCGGGCTTTGTGCTTGGCCCCGATTTGTTGGCTGTGCGCCGCATGGCGGTCGGCAGCGATGATCCCGGCAGCTGGCTGCTGTTGGCGCCATCCAGCGGTACAACCGTGCCTCTGGTCGATGGTTTCGGCCTGTGGAATATCTCATCCGACCAGACAAAGGCGCTGCTTTTCAACCAGGCGGAAGCGATGGCCCCCAATGTGCCGCTTTACCTGGGGACCATTCCCCAGCCGCCGGGAGCCGTCATCGATATTAGAAGAATTTCGGCGGAGGACGCGGTAGGTATATTCCGGTCGGCCCGCTTTGCGCCTGATGGCGTTCGCATTGTTGCTTTACAGGTCACTCAGACTGAGCAGGGCGAAAACGGATTAGCCGTCTTGCTGCAACCTGGCGCGGACGGCACCTACCAGATCACGGCGCTGGCTCCGCAGCAGGGCGTCAACGACATGGCGCTTGCCTGGCATGGTGAGGATGGCGTTGTCGTGCAGCGTTGGTTGACCGGCGAAGAGGGCCCATCGCTGTGGCTGCTCCCTCTTGACGGCTCACCCGGCCGTATGCTGGCTTCCGGCGAGATGCCGCTTGTTGTCGGTGATCGTTGATGGCATAGGCCTTTGCTTTCCTTTGTCGACCGTGTGTCTGTGTGTGTTGCCACGCCGGGGGAGAGAGTGTTATACTCCGGCGGCAACCTTCAGAATTTGCCAGCAATTCAAGTGATTCACTACCTATTCGCATAAAGCGGAATGTTCAGGTATGCGCTAGGAGACGTCTCTTATGGGCGAATGGACTTTTATCGCACTGCTCTTCATTATCTCACTCATCCTCCCGGCCGTACCGATTATCGCTGGGCGTCTTCTGGGACCTCGCAAGCCCAACCCCCTCAAGAACAGCACTTATGAATGTGGTGTTGAGACGGTGGGCGATACGTGGGTTCAGTTCAAAGTTCAGTATTACATCTTTGCGCTCGTTTTCCTGATCTTTGATATCGAAGTTGTCTTCTTATATCCCTGGGCAGTGGCCTATCACCAGTTGCCTCTCTTCGGTGTTGTTGCCGGAATTGTATTTATCGTGACCCTGGCAGAGGCACTCATTTATGCCTGGCGAAAGGGCGCACTGGAATGGGTCTAGTCGTCAAGAAAAGCTGATAGCTTCATTGTAGCTATCAGCTTTTGATTTTTCCCAAGCGATTCATAGCAGAGCCATCGCAAGATGGCTTGCGAGCAGTAAAGGAAGAAGTTCTGGATGGGCGATATTTTCACCACCATTTATAACTTTCTGTCAGGCCTGCTGGTGGGGTGGGGGGCCAGTCCAATCGTAGCAGACGCTATCATTGCTTTCCTGGCGGCGGCTGTGCTGGCAACCTGCGTGCTGTTGATCCTGATATTCAATATCTGGCTTGAGCGTAAGGTTCTGGGCCGCATTCAGGATCGTATTGGGCCAAACCGTGTTGGTCCCTATGGTATCTTCCAAACTGTTGCCGACCTGCTCAAGCTGCTGACCAAAGAGATCATCATCCCATCGGGGGCTGATTTAGTGCCCTTCTTTCTTGCCCCGATCATCATGGTAGCCAGTGTGATCCTGGTCTGGGCAGTGATCCCTTTTACTGCCAAGACCATTGGTACGGATGTGAATATCGGTGTGTTGTACCTGGCGGCAGTGGGCTCGCTGGGAATTATGGCTGTCTTGCTGGCCGGTTGGAGCAGCAATAACAAGTACGCTCTTTTGGGCGCATTCCGCGCTGTGGCGATGCTGGTCAGTTACGAAGTTCCCATGATCCTGATGCTGATGATGCCTGTTCTCATAACGGGCAGCATGCGGATGGGAGAAATCGCCGCTGCTCAGCCAATCTGGTACGCATTCTCGATGCCGCTGGCAGCCGTCATCTTCCTGATCGCCATGACCGCCGAAGTGGGTCGTTCTCCCTTCGATTTACTTGAGGCCGAGTCGGAGATTGTCGCCGGATACCAGACCGAATACAGCGGCTTTGCCTTTGCTATGTTCTATGCTGCCGAGTGGGCGCACGCTTTCACCATGGCGGCGCTGATTGCCACACTGTTCCTGGGCGGTTGGCGTGGTCCGGGAGCTGAGCAGTATCCGACACTTGGCTTTATCTACTTCATCATCAAAACTTATGCGGTTTACTTTCTCAGCATCTGGTCACGTGGTACGCTGCCTCGCATACGTATCGATCAGGTGATGTCGTTCTGCTGGAAGTTCCTGATCCCGCTGTCGCTGATTTTGATTGTGCTCACGACGCTGGCTGATAAAATCGCCCAGACGGTCTTGATGGAACGTTTTCCTGACTATATGTCCACGGCTTCCCTGGTCGATATGCTGCCCCGTGCAAGCATTCTGCTGGCTGTCAATCTTGTGGTTGGGGCGCTGGCTGTCTGGTGGATCGCGCTACTGGGCCGGCGCGAACGTCAGCGCCAGGAGGTTGCCATCAGTCACCTGGCACCCGTCGAGGTGGGAACAGCAACCAAATAGTGTCGTAAGGGATATATCGATGACAATTACTCCCATTACTATTGCTTTCTTCATCATGGCAGCTTTCACGTTGGGTGGAAGTCTGGGGGTTGTGACGAATCGCAATCTGTTTCACGCAGCCCTGTACCTGGTGCTGGCGCTTTTTGGTGTGGCCGGGCTGTTCGTTTTGCTCGAAGCGCCCTTCCTGGCTGCTGTGCAGGTGCTGGTCTATGTGGGGGCTATCGCGGTTCTGATTACCATCACGATCATGGTTACGCGGCGCATTATGGGCGTCACCGAGAGCGTCAACCGCCAGTGGCCTCTGGCTGCAGGTGTGAGTGCTATCATGGCCATCACCCTGGGCTTTGTTGTCCTGGATCGGTTTGCCGGTAAGCTGCCTGTTGCTGCTGTGCCGGGCGACAATATCGTAAGACTGGGTGAGGCGCTGGTCAACTATGACGCTTACCTGGTTCCCTTTGAGGTGGCCTCCGTCCTTCTACTGGCTGCCATGATCGGCGCGATTGTTGTTGCCCGCGAATAAGGCCAAGATATTTGTTGCCTACTGTGGAGGGTTAGTATGATTCCATTGCATTGGTATCTTCTGGTTGCTGCCGGGATGTTTGCCCTGGGCATCTATGGCGTCCTGGCCAGGCGTAATGCTGTTGCTATTTTGATGAGCATCGAGCTGATGCTCAACGCGGTCAATATCAATCTGGTGGCCTTTTGGCGCTACATGGCTCCTGAGGCCTTGAATGGCCAGATGTTTGCGATCCTCGTGTTTGCGGTTGCAGCAGCCGAGGCCGCGGTCGGCCTGGCGCTGATCATCTCTATCTATCGCAACCGCGAGACAGTCGTCGCCGAAGACATCAATTTGCTCAAGTGGTAGCGTATAGCGTATAGCGTATAGCATATAGCGTATTGTTGAGAGCGTCGACCTCTAGAGATTATCGATGAGGTAGGAAGTGCCATTTCGGTTTGAAGGCTTTCGGTTTAGTGCTCGTTACGGATATTCATCCGTAACGCATAGTGTGCAGATTTTAATCTGCGAGCTTGATGCCGCTCTCACCCTGCCCCATTAGGTTCTCAGTGTTTTTGGGGCCTGCCCGGATTAAAATCCGGCAAATACAGGTTACGGATACATATCCGTAACCAGCGGCACTGTTTTGTGTCGACGTGTCTATAGACTCAACACATACGGCTTTTATAGTATATTGTTGAGAGCGTCGACCTCTACGGACTATCAATGAGGTAGGAAGTGCCTTTTCGATTTGAGGGACTACAGATCTGGCATCAGGCCAGACAGTTTTCGAATGAAGTCTACTGGTTGGTGGCGGGATTCCTTGACTATGAAAGATACAGCCTTACCAGCCAGATGACACGGGCAGCCAATTCAATTAGTCTGAATGTGCTGGTCGCGATACCGATATAGACTTCAATCGTTTCCTTGGGATTGCGATAGGCTCTGCTTTTGAAGTCGTCAGTGCATCCTTCCTCTTGATCGAGGTTATGTTGATTCCGAAGCTCAAAATATGCTCTATGAACGGGCGGAGCAGCTCGCGAAAAGCATCAACAGCTTCCATCGAACGTTGAAGTAGAAGGATACAGTTATGGCAAAAGGCTATCAACCACAGGCTATAAGCTATAAGCCATATGCCAATCAAGGAACTTGATTTATGCTGATGAACATTTCCCCTCAAAACCTTCAGATACTGGTCTGGATGATCCCAGTTCCGCCGCTGGTGGCATTCTTTGCGATCTTGCTTTTCACCCGTGGGAGCAAGAGGGTCAGCGATATTGTGTCGATAGCAGCCATTCTGCTCACCTGGGTGCTGGCCATCATGGTGCTGCTCATCACGGTGCTGATACCGGATCTGGGCCACGAGCCGGTTACCTCCAGTTTTGTCTGGCTGTCTCTCGGCGATGCAGTGGCCGAGAGCCTCCGGATGGGCGTGCTGATCGACCCGCTGGGTGTGGTGATGCTGTTCTTCGTCCCCCTCACGGCTACCATGATCTTCATCTACTCGACCGGTTACATGGCTTCCGGCTCGTATTGGACGGAAGTGAAGGGTGAGGCAGACCCCCAAGAGGCGTACGAGGTTGATAGTGCCGGGCGCAAAATCAAGAAGTTCGATGCCACTGCCTGGAAGGCGCGTTTTATGGCCTTCATCAGCCTGTTTGCGGGCGGGATGCTCTTGCTCTCGATTGCCGACAACTTGCTGCTGCTGTTTGTCGGGTGGGAGATCATGGGGCTGTGCTCGTATCTGCTGATTGGCTTCTGGCACAACCGGATTTACCCCAACCAGCCCAAGCGCATCACGCCCATGTTTGCGGGCATCAAGGCCTTCATGACCACCCGCGTGGGCGACATGTTTATGCTGCTGGGTATCGCCTGGCTGTACAGCTACACCGGGACGCTCAATTTCCGCGATATTCTATACAATCCTGAGATGTTGGAGAGCCTGCATGCCCTCGCTTTCCCGAATGTTCCCGCGTTGGCCGGGGTGACGGTTGCCGGGGCGATAGGTCTATTGCTCTTCATGGGAACGGTCGGAAAGAGCTCGCAGTTCCCGCTGCACACCTGGCTGCCCGATGCCATGGAGGGACCGACGCCGGTCAGCGCCATGATCCATGCTGCAACGATGGTCTCCGCCGGCGTCTATCTGATCATCCGTATGTTCCCGCTGATGACGGTGGGCTGGGAAGGGCATGGGCTCACGCTGCCGATGCAGGCGATGGCGGGTGTGGGCGCGTTTACGGCGCTCTTTGCAGCCACTATTGCCGTGGCCCAGCGTGATATCAAGAAGGTGTTGGCCTATTCAACCATCAGCCAGCTTGGCTACATGGTCGCGGCGGTGGGGATTGGCGCCTATGTGGCCGCCGCTTTCCACCTGATGACCCACGCCATCTTCAAGGCGCTGCTGTTCATGGGCAGCGGCTCGGTCATTCACGCCGTCGAGCATGGTGAGGAGCATGCCCACCATCACGGCTACCACTTCCCGATAGACTTCGACGCGCAGGATATGTTCAATATGGGCGGTCTGTGGAAGCGTGTCCCGGTGACGGCCTGGACGTTTCTGATCGGCGGTTTGGCGCTTTCGGGCTTTCCCTTCGTGACCGCCGGGTTCTGGTCGAAGGATGAGATCCTGGCCGATGCTTTTGCCCACAATCCGACAGTCTTCTGGATGCTGGCCGCGGCAGCTTTCCTGACGGCCTTTTACACCATGCGGCAGATTGGCCTGACCTTTGCCGGCGAGCCGCGCACCCATGCCGCTGAGGAGGCTGTCCAGAAAGACTGGCGGATGAACCTGCCGCTCGTCGTGCTGGCCTTCTTTGCCCTCTTCGCCGGATATATCGGCGTGCATGAGGGCTTCCCGGTGTTGGGCAAACTGCTGGGCAGCAACTTCTTCCACCGCTTCGTCGGCTCGACGCTGCTGGAAGAGCCTGAGGCACTGGCATTCAACTGGACCCCCGTGCTGATGTCGATTGGCATCGCGCTGTCCGGCTTGCTGGTCGGTTGGCTGGTTTATGCGTGGCGGCCGCTCAAGGCCGGGGCCGAAGACCCGCTCAAGAAGCTGCTTGGCCCGATCTACACGCTGCTCGAAAACAAATACTACATCGATGAGCTGTACGAGCTGGTCTTTATCCGTCCCTCACAATGGGTGGCCGAGCAGGTCGTCTATTTGCTGTTGGACAAGCGTGTCATCGATGGTTTTTTGCACTTCGTTGCCCGGGCGGCCGAGTGGCTGGCCTTCCGCAACAAGGATTTCGATACCTATGTTGTCAACGGCTTCGGTGACAGCGTGGCCGAGGGCATCGGCAGGACGGGCGATTCGTTCAAGTATGTCCAGTCGGGCCGTGTTCAGCAGTACCTGGCAGTTGCCGTCACCGGCGTGTTGGTGTTGGTTGGCGTGTTTGTATGGGCGCTGTTCTTGCGGTGATGGCGCCTGGCATATAGCTTATAGGTATTTGCTGGTTACGGATATTCATCCGTAACTCATACTAGCCGGATTTTAATCCGGGTATGTCTCCAAAACACTGAGAACTTGATGGACCAAGCCGAGCAGTGCCAGGCCCGGCTTGCAGATTGATGAACCTTTACTATTTAATCCGGTCACTCTATGCGCCAACTCTGTCATTCCCGCGAAAGCGGGAATCCGCTCGTGCACAAGCGACTGTCATGCGCACTATGGTTGCCGGATTATTTTGTCAGAGTCCATAAATCTGCAAAGTGTTTCGAGGCGTAAGTAACCCCAGGGTTATGGCCCGCTTCGAGAACACTGAGGACTTTCCAAGAACTACAGAAAGTCCTTAAACAGTTGGGCTAGAAGGGCAACCTAACCCTGGGCCTATTTGAGCCCAGCTGTAAAGTGCCGTTACGGACTGGCGCAAATGCGAAGACATACCCGGGGGACATCGAAAGCATCACTGATGCTTTGCAATCCGTCAATGATGGAGCGACAAGATGAGCATGGTGGGGCGACGAATGGCTATCAGTCACAGGCCATAAGCTATACGCTATAAGCCAATAATCGAGGACGACTATGGATTTTGTGAGACAAAATCTCTTGACTTTGATAACCTTCATTCCACTGGCCGGGGCGCTGCTGGTAATGCTGCTGCCGGCTCGCAGCAAGACCCTGGTCCGGTGGGTGACGCTGATCGTCAGCCTGATCCCTTTAGGATTGGCTGTGCAGGCTTGGTTG
Source organism: Anaerolineae bacterium (assembly GCA_016927375.1). Taxonomy (GTDB): domain Bacteria; phylum Chloroflexota; class Anaerolineae; order Aggregatilineales; family UBA3940; genus JAFGMS01. The sequence goes on along the minus strand of JAFGMS010000037.1, from coordinate 18,641 downwards.
TGGTTCAATGCCGATCCCTGCCACGACCTGGTGGCACGGGCCTGTTTTGAGCAGGAAGCCGTCTGGTTCCCGCTTCTTAACAGCAGCTACCATGTCGGCATCGATGGCATCAGCTTGACGATGGTCGTGCTGACCACCCTGCTCACGCCCCTGGCGATCATCATCTCCTGGAGCATCGAGGAGCGCGTCAACCTGTATATGGCGCTCTTCCTGATGTTGGAGATGGGCATGTTGGGCGTGTTCGTATCGCTCGACCTGCTGATCTTCTTCGTCTTCTGGGAGTTCGGCCTGGTGCCGATGTACTTCCTGATCAACATCTGGGGCAGCGCCAACCGCCGGTATGCCAGCTTCAAGTTCTTCATTTACACCATGGCGGGCTCGCTGGGGCTGCTGCTCAGCATCCAGCTGATCGGCCTCATCATGGGCACCTTCGATATACCCGCGTTGATGGTCCAGTGGCCGGCCTACAGCGAGAGGCTGATCGGGATCGATATTACGGTGATCAAGAACATTGCTTTTTGGCTGTTTACGATTGCCTTTGCCATCAAGGTCCCCGTCTGGCCGTTCCATACCTGGCTGCCCGATGCCCACACCGAGGCCCCGACGGCCGGGTCGATGATACTGGCGGGGGTGCTCTTGAAACTGGGTGCCTATGGCTTCTTACGATTGGTTCTGCCGCTCTTCCCGCAGCAGGCGCACAACTTTGCACCGGTGCTGGCTGTCCTGGCCATGCTGGCGATTGTCTTTGGGGCATTTGCCTCCTTTGCCCAAACCGATTTCAAGCGCCTGGTGGCTTACAGCTCGGTCAACCATATGGGCTTTGTGGTCCTGGCGATTGCCGCGGCCGGTTGGGTCGGCCTGGGCAGCCAGTACGAGCCGCAGAGCCGCCTGAACGCGATCATCGCCGCCAATGGTGCGGTCTTGCAGATGTTCAACCATGGCCTCAGCGCGGCAGCGATGTTTGCATTGGTCGGCATGATCTATGACCGTACGCATACCCGAGACCTGACCAAATTCGGCGGCCTATGGGCTGTGGCGCCGGTTTATGGCGGCATCCTGATGTTCTCTTCGATGGCCTCATTGGGACTGCCGGGGCTGAACGGCTTTGTGAGCGAGTTCATGGTGGTGCGCGGTGTCTGGCCGGTCGGCCAGGTTGATAACGGCACGGTGGTATTTGTGCTGATGACGGCCTTGAGCACACTGGGGCTGCTGTTCACAGGGGCATATATTCTCAAGGCGGTGCGCCAGGTGCTGCACGGGCCGCTTAACCGGGACGCCGTCGAGATGGCACATGGCCGCTCGTTGGAAATCAGCCCGCGCGAGGTGGTGGCGATGGCGCCGCTGTTGGCCCTGATGCTGGTTATCGGTATTTTCCCGGCCTGGTTGGTGGAGGTCATCAACCAGACCGTGACGCAACTGCTATCTTAGCGGATTTGATATTGTGCATTTGATATTTGAGTGGGTGCTCTTGCGGTGCGAGTAACTTATGATCTTGAGGTCGACGTTTTGCGCATCGAACTGGCCAACTTTCCTATTGCGGAGAGTGCTGAAGTCCGGCCGGACATTATCTTGGACTATGGTATAGACGGCAATCTCATTGGCATCGAGATTCTGAGCGCATCGCAGCGGGTTGAAGATCCGTATGCTGTCGAGTATCAGATGTTGCCCACTGAATGAAAGGTCTTTAGCCATAAACGATATGCTATAAGCTGATTGCTGATAGCTGACTGCTTGAGCATAGAGGATAACTTATGAACTCTCCTTTCCTCCTGACGATTATTACTTTCGCGCCCATTGTGGCGGCGGTGATCCTGTTTTTGATGCCCGACGAGGGCAGGTTGGATCCGCGCAAAGATAAGGCGCGTATCGCCTCTTTGCGGACAGCGATCCGCTCCATAGCGGCTGCGGCGACCTTTATCAGCCTGATATTGGGCCTGGCGGTCTACTTCATGGTCAACCAGGCTTATGCTGCCGGGCAGACAGGGTTTTTTGTTGAGGATGGGCCCTGGACCTGGGTGCCTCAGATCGGCATCAGCTACCATTTGGGTGTCGATGGTGTCAGCGCGCCGATGGTGCTGCTGACCGGGTTGGCCTCCTTTTGCGGGGTGCTGATCTCATGGGGCATCGATGATCGCCCGCGCGAATTCTTTGCCTTCTTTATGCTGCTGGTGGCCGGTGTCTATGGCGTCTTCGTTTCCCTCGACATCTTCCAGCTGTTCTTCTTTTACGAGCTGGCCATCTTCCCCATGTACATCCTGATCGCCACCTGGGGCTGGAAAGTCACCCGTGAGTATGCAGCCATGAAGCTGACGCTTTATATCCTGGTCGGCTCGGTGGTTGCCCTGGTCGGCGTGATCGCCATGTATTTCCTCGTTCAAGGGGCAGGTATAACGGCCAGTTTTGATATCAAGGATCTGATGGCCGCCCGGGATGCCGGTGTCTTTGACAAGCCTTATGTTTCCTTACCTGCTGCGCTGGGCGGCGGCATGGTGAGCTTTGCCAAAGCCTGGTTTCCCTTTATCTTCCTGGGATTTGGCGTCCTGGCCGGCGTCTTCCCCTTCCATAACTGGAGCCCTGATGGACACGTCGCTGCACCAACTGCCGTTTCGATGATCCACGCCGGTGTCCTGATGAAGATGGGAGCTTATGCGGCGCTGCGCGTCGGTGTGACGCTGCTGCCGGAGGGCGCGCTCACCCATCTACCCTGGCTGATCGGCCTGTCATTGGTCAATGTGGTTTATGGATCATTGATTGCCATGGTGCAGCGAGACTTCAAATATGTGATCGGCTTCTCTTCTGTTTCGCACATGGGCCTGGTCAGTATGGGATTCGCGACGATGAACCTGAGAGGTATGACTGGGGCAGGATTGCAAATGTTCAGCCACGGCGTGATGACGGCACTGTTCTTTGCCTGTGTCGGAATGGTTTATGACCGTGCCCATACCCGTGATATTCCCTCTCTGGGCGGCTTTGCCCAGAGGATGCCGTTGGTGGCAGGTGCTTTTATCATCGGTGGTTTGGTCAGCATGGGGATGCCGGGCTTGTCCGGCTTTGTGGCCGAGTTTCCGATCCTTCAGGGGTTATGGCAGGCCGCTTCGTCGGTGACGCTGCCCGGCGGGCAGCCTGCCCGCTACTATGCCGTAATCGCTATCTTTGCCGTTCTGGGTATTGTGATAACGGCGGCCTATGTGCTGCGGGTCATACAGCGTGTGTTCTTTGGCGAGTTTGAAGAGGACAAGTGGCACGATCATATCGGCGATGTGACCGTCCTCGATAAGGTGGCGCTTGCCATTCTTGCCTTTTGGCTGGTCGCGGTCGGCTTATACCCACCCATTATGGAAACCATGGTGACTGCCGGAATGGAACCGATAGCTCGCCTGTTGGGAGGTGCTTAGTGTTTGGTACTGAGAGTATTCCGTTTTACCAGATTGCTGCCCCCATCCTGCCTGAGATCGGGCTGCTCATCCTGCTGCTGATTGTCCTCAGTGCCGATCTGTTTCTCGGTCCATCCCGCAGGCGCCCGGCAGGGATCATCGCGGCCGTTGGGGCTTTTATTGTGATGGCTGCCAATCTGGTCGTTGGCTTAGGTATGGTAAATAACGAGGCTTTCGCCCAACCTGTGTTGGGTGGGATGCTGCGCTACGATATGCTGGCGCTGATATTCCGTACCATGGTGCTGCTTGCCGGCGGCCTCACCTGCCTTATTGCACTGGACGTGCCCAAAGTCGGGCAGCAGGGAGAATTTCATGCCATCGTATTGGTTGCAACGATGGGGATGAGCCTGATGAGCGCCGCCAGCGACCTGATCATGGTTTTCCTGGCGCTGGAGACAACGTCGATCAGCCTGTATGTCCTGGCCGGTTATCTCCGCGATACCCCTGCGAGTGCTGAAGCAGGTCTCAAGTATTATCTCTTCGGTGCCTTCACTGCCGGGCTTTTCCTTTATGGCCTCAGCCTGCTGTATGGCTTTACAGGTGTCACCAACATCTATGCTCTGGCTGAGCCGCTTGGCCGGCAGTTACTCGATGGCACCAACGGCAGTTTTGCGCTGGCATTGGCGCTCTTGTTCCTGGTGGCCGGTTTTGGCTTCAAGATTGCTGCTGTACCGTTCCATTTTTGGACCCCCGATGTTTACCAGGGAGCGCCCACACCGGCAACTGCGTTCATTTCCACCGCCAGCAAAGCGGCCAGCTTCGCGCTTCTGGTGCGTGTTTTCGGGGCGGCGTGGCCTGATGCAGTCGTCCCACTCTGGACGAGCATATTAGCGGCGGTTGCAGCCATCACCATGACATTGGGTAATCTGTTGGCCCTGGTCCAGCGCGATATCAAGCGTATGCTGGCTTACAGCTCGGTGGCACAGGCCGGCTATACCTTGATGGGCGTGATTGCTTTGCAGAGCGATTTGGGTGTTGCCTCGGTGGCTTTCTACATGTTCATGTACGTTCTCACCAACATTACCGCTTTCACGGTGGTGATTATCGTCAGCAGCGCGACCGGCAGTGATGAGATCAAGGGCTTTGCAGGGCTGTCACGGCGCTCGCCGTGCCTGGCCTTGGGTATGGTGTTGGCGCTATTGTCACTGGGCGGCGTGCCGCCGCTTGCGGGTTTCTTTGGCAAGTTCTTCTTGTTCTCAGCGGCAGTTGAGGCCGGTTATGTCTGGTTGGCCATTCTAGCTGTGTTAAACGCAATTGTTGCTTTGTACTACTACCTGACGGTTATCAAAGTCATGTATGTAGACGAAACGGAAGATACCAGCCCGATCCGGGCTGCGCAGGCCCCCACCATCGTGCTCGCGATCACGGGGGCAGGTATTCTCATCATTGGTACCGTTGCCGGGCCATGGTTGGCCTGGGCGCTTGCAGCAGCGCAAAATGTTACGGCCATGGTGCCGTAATCCCCCCTGTGCTTGCTCCTTGATGGTCGCGCGTACTTTGAGTCATCGGATTTTTGTGATACCCTAATGAAAAGCTATTGCTGTTTTGGTGTACCGGGCTAGATTGAATGGCTGATGATGATAACAAAGTGCTTCCACCGGGCTTGGTGATTGTTGGGACCGGCGTTGGTGGAGTGGGGTGCGCAATACCTGTTCTGGTCATTGTAGCGATTTTGGTTGGCCGGGAACTGGATCGCTGGCTGGGCACAAAACCTTGGATGCTGTTGCTGCTTGTGGTAGCCAGTGTAATCATCGGGCTGCTGTTTATGGTTTACTCTGTCGTTTCGGCGGCGCGAGCCGCAGAGCGCCGGTATCGCCAACGTACTGAAGATAGGAATTCTTAGCCAGCAATTTGTACGTCTGACGAGGAGTAGACTGTTTGAAGAATCTCCTTGGAGCTATTCTATTTTTTGGTGCCGGTATATTCTTGTGCGTACTGCCGACGCTTGGCTTGCCTTTGCTGGGCATCCCTGTAGCCTTTCCTCACATTCAGTTATCGGCTGAGAGGCTGACGGGACAGCCCATTCTGGGTATTCCCGGTTTCTATCTGACTAATACCTTTACCTCCATGCTGTTAGCCGATGTTGTTCTTTTGGTGCTGGCGGCTGTTGCTGGTTTCATGGCCCGGCGGCGGCTCAAGCGTTGGGAACACAATCCTAAGGCTCTTGATGCCCAAGATGATGATCTGCTGGTTCCCAAGGGCTGGCAGAATACCTTCGAGGCTATTATTGAATATATATCTGGCCTGGCTAGACAAATCGTGGGTGCTAAATGGGCGCCGAAAATCTTTCCTATCGCGGCGACAATCTTCCTGTTGGTGCTCACTGCAAACTGGATGCACTTTGTGCCGCTTGTAGACTCTGTTGGAGTGATGCATTGTGCCGATCCGGATGGCGAGCCGCCGCTCAAGGGATTTGCTCCGGTGGCAATGGGTGGAGGTATTTACCGATTGGGTTTTGAGGACAGCACCCTTTTCCCCAAAGCTGAAGCATCCCTGGTGCCCTGTCCAGGACATGGGGAAGGTGGTAAGGAAGCTCACGCTGACGGCGAGAGCGCAAATACAGGTTTGCGCGTGGTCGTGACTCCCTTCTTGCGGACTGCTACTACAGACTTGAATGTCACACTCGCGCTGGCTGTCGTGACCATGGTTACAGTCCAGATTTTCGGCGTGATGGCACTGGGACCCAGTTATTTCTTCAAGTTTTTCAATCTACCTGCCCTTTCAAAGGGTTTTTTGGGTTGGATTGAGTTGGGGGTAAGCTGGCTCGAAGTGCTTTCGGAAGGTCTGAAAGTTCTCTCTCTGAGCTTGCGTTTGTTTGGTAACATCTTTGCCGGTGCGGTGCTGTTGCTTGTGATTGCCTACCTCGTTCCGATTGGCTTGCCATTGATCTTTTATTTGCTGGAGATCTTGATTGGGGTGTTGCAGGCACTCGTATTCATGATGCTGTGCCTGGTATTTACCGGTGTGGCAGTATCCGGCCATGGCGATCACTCTGCCAAGCATGAATGAGTGAGAACGATAATTGTCCAGCTTGTTGCAAGGAGGAAGAACGGAGAGACAATGGAACCAGGTGAATTGGTCAAAGTTGCACAAATGATAGGCGCGGCCCTGGCGATTGCCTTCGGTACATTAGGGCCAGCCGTTGGTATTGGGCTGTTGGCTTACGGTGCCATGCAGTCTATTGGCCGCAACCCTGAAGCAGCTCCCCTAATCCAGACGAACATGATTCTTGCTATAGCTCTCAACGAAGCTATAGCGATTTACGCTCTGGTCGTTGCGTTGGTTCTTATCTTTGTTGGCGGCGGATAGGTCTTATAAAATTGAGGAGAATGAGGCTTGGATGCATTAGGTAAGCTCGGTATTAACCTGGGGCTGCTTATTGCCAACATCGCGAATCTTTTGTTGATGATCGTCCTTTTGCGTGTGCTGGCCTATAAACCCATCGCCGATATGCTTCAGCGGCGCCGTGAGCGCATTGCCGAGGGGCTTCGTAATGCTCGCGCGGCCGAAGAAGCCCTCGTCAGTGCAGAAACCGATAAAAAGAGACTGCTCGATGAAGCGCAGGCCGAGGCTCAACGTATCCTTAGAGAAGCTCGCGCTCGTGCTGATGAGGAAGCCGTCCAGATCAAAGCGAAGGCGCAGGCCGAGGCTCAATATGTTGTGGAGGAGGCTCGACGGGGAGCTGTTGGTGAACGCGATAGGGTCATGGCTGATATGCGCAGCCAGATTGTCTCGTTGAGTACGGCGGCGGCTAGCCGCCTTTTGGGAGCCAATCTCGACGAGGATCGTCAGCGCCAGCTTGTTGAGGATTTTTTCACTCATATCCCTCCAGATGCTAAAAAGCTGACAGGCAGCCTGACAGTGATCACTGCTGTGCCGCTTAGGGCTGACGAACAAAGCCGCTTTGAGAAGGAATTCGGCACGGAGGATGTGACTTTCAAGGTTGATCCTGCCATTCTAGGTGGTGTTATCGTTCGTGCCGATGGTCAACAAGTTGATGACAGTTATGTCAAGCAGTTAGCAGCATTGAGATCTTCATTGTCTTGAGCATGCTTGGGTGAGCAGGTGTTCTTCGCCCAAACGGGTTTGAACTGTTCTTATCCACCATGGTGAGATGGAGCATATTGTGGATGACCCTGGGTGTTGCGCCGAGGGTCTTATCTTGTTAGCTTTTTTGCCTTCGATGTTCTATCTGAGGATTTTATTGGCACTGTATGAAGCTATTATCAGAGCTTTTGCCTCATGTTCCCGGTATTGTCGATAGCAGCGCTGTCAAAGCAGATCCGGTGATTACGGCCTCTGTGGTTGAAGACAATCGTAAGGTTCAGCCTGGAGGAATCTTCGTTGCTCGCAGTGGACAGTCCTTTGATGGGCACGCTTATATCCCGGCGGCGGTACAGCAAGGGGCAGTAGTGATCGTAGGTGAGCGGTCTCTTGCTGAAGTGGCCTGCTCAGTTCCTTACGTCCAGGTTGCTGACGGGGGTATAGCGCTGGCGTATCTTGCGGCAGCCCGGCTGGATTTTCCTGCTCGCAAACTGGTGATGATTGGGGTCACCGGCACGGATGGAAAAACGACCACATCCAACCTCATCTACAGCATTCTCAAGGAGGCCGGGATCAAGGCCGGCATGATCAGCACGGTCAGTGCTGTGCTTGGTGATGAAGAGATGGACACCGGTTTGCATGTTACGACACCCACTTCTCCGGAAGTCCAGGGCTATCTTGATCGTATGGTGCAATCCGGGTTGACTCATTGTGTGCTGGAAGCAACCTCACATGGACTGGCCCAGCATCGCGTTGCGGCCTGCGACTTTGATGTGGCAGTAGTTACCAATATCCAGCATGAGCACCTCGATTTTCATGGCACATGGGAGAATTACCGTGATGCGAAGGCCAGCCTTTTCCGGAGCCTTATGCAGGGAGTTCGCAAGACTCAAGTCCCAGATAAGCTGGCGGTGATCAACCTGGACGACTCGCTCAGTGCCGAGTTCCTGCTCAGTATCCCCGCCGATCACCAATTCTGTTATGCCCTCGGGGAGCAGCCTGGGCTCTATACGTTTGCCCACGAGATTCACTATGGGCCGGCTGCCACTTATCTGGTCGCTAATGTTGACAACCAGACATTGGCTGTTGAAAGTGCGCTGGTTGGGGAGTTTAACGTCAGTAATATGCTGGCTGCGATGACGGCGACACACGGCTTAGGTATATCTCTCCAAGCTATCAAGTCTGGTATCGAGAAAGTCCAGGGCATTCCCGGCCGCATGGAGCGTATTGATGAGGGGCAAGATTTTCTGGCGATTGTGGATTTTGCCCATACTCCCAACGCGCTGTGTCGTGCGTTGGAGGCTGCCAGGCTCATGATCGCACCAGCCGGGCGGGTGATCGTGGTTTTTGGCTGTGCCGGGCTGCGCGACCCGGAAAAGCGTGTCATGATGGGACATATCGCTGCGCAGCTGGCCGACCTGACGGTGATTACGGCGGAGGACCCCCGCACCGAATCTCTGGAGGAGATTATGGCTACAACGGCGGCTGCTTGTGTCCGAAAAGGCTGTGTAGAAGGTGATACATTCTGGCGCGTGCCTGATCGAGGAGAGGCGATTTTCAAGGCTGTGAAGATGGCTCGTTCTGGTGATATTGTGCTTAGCTGTGGCAAGGGGCACGAGCAAAGTATGTGTTTTGGTGAGGTTGAATATCCCTGGGATGATCGTCAGGCTATGCGTGCTGCGCTGCGAGGCTCTCCTTTAGGTACGCTTCCAACATCGTCTCTATAAGATGAGATAAAGAAAAGCGCCAGTCGTAGAAACACGACTGGCGCCATTAGCCCGATCTACCGACGCACCGCTGGTATCAGCAATGCTCGCTAAGTCCGAAAGTTTAGTTGCACACACTAAAGACGGCTAATGGCTGTGGACTCAACACGTACCAAGTGCCATCGAACTCATCTATCTCTATAGTCAGCTTGCATGTACGTGTGTCGGCATCGCCGTTGGCAAAAGTCAGACGGACATCGAAATCGCCAGCGACTACGGCGACTCCTTCCTTCTTCACATCGACCTCTGAGCGGTCGGAGACCAGGGAGACTTCCCTGACAAGGCCGCCCAGATTCTGCTCGGTGATTGAGGGTGCTTCGTAGCGCTCAAGCAGGTTGATCTTTGATGCTTGTGCCTGGTTCAACTCCGCGATCATGTCGCGCAAGTAGTTGCCCCATGTTCCTTCGGGAGTGTCTAATGCTCCACTGGCTGCGCCAGTACCAACTTCCTCCCCGGCCGGCGCGGTTGGCAGCTCGCGGACCTCACCGCCACCGACAGCCGTTGGTAGGATTGCTGTGGGCTGTTCACTGCCGCCACCCAGAGCGCCACATGCGCTCAGAGCTACTGCAAACACCACCAACAAAGCAAGCCCACTCACCTTAAGAAAATTCGATAATTTAGTCATCCTCATCCTCCATGTCTATGAACATATAAAAGGAACCCGCAACTCTCCATTCTCTGTTTATTTTTGTCTGGGAGCCGGATTCCATGTCTCATGGAATTGCGCTTACATTATGCCCCCTAGTAGGGAATTCTGCAAAGTGTACATTGGTCCTATTGGATGGGCAAAATCTTGAGTGGTTGCCATCCCCTCTCGCACGGGTTAGAATCGCGATCATGGTTGATTTTGGCATTGTAATTGTTAACTGGAATACCTGTGATCTACTCAAGCGTTGCCTGGAAACTGTATTTGCCAGTACAGGTACGGTGACTTATCGTGTGATCGTGGTAGATAATGGTTCCTCTGATGGCAGTGCTAAAATGGTCGCCGAGCAGTTTCCCCATGTCTTACTGCTCTCTGGCCATGGGAATGTAGGCTATCCGGCAGGTAACAATCTGGGGCTACGCGCACTTGGATATCATGCGGGTGACGTGGCCGCCTCCGACGCACCGCGCTATGCACTATTGCTGAATCCCGACACAGAATTGCCCAGCGATGTACTGGCCAAAATGTTGTGCTATTTGGATGCTGACCCAGGGATTGGCATCGCTGGACCAAAGTTAGTTCTCCCCAATGGCCAACTTGATCTGGCCTGCCGCCGTAGTCTTCCCACACCTGAAGTTGCATTCTGGCGGATGATTGGATTCTCAAAGCTCTTCCCGCGTAGCCGGAGATTTGCCCGTTATAACCTAACCTATCTTGACGAGGATGAGATCTCTGAAGTGGATGCGGTGGTTGGCGCTTTCATGGTTGTACGGCGGGAGGCGATCGAAGAGGTTGGTTTGTTGGATGAGGCTTTCTTCATGTATGGAGAAGACTTGGATTGGTGCAAGCGGATCAAGGAAGCAGGCTGGAAAGTGATGTACTATCCGCATGTGCAAGTTATGCATATCAAGCGTGCAGCCAGCCGTCAAAGCAAGCGTGCCCGCTACGAGTTTGTGAGGGCGTTCTTGATCTTTTACAACAAACACTATCAAAACCAGACACCCTGGCTGATGCATGTTGTCGTGTTGATATCGATTGCACTTCAAGGTGGCCCCCGTCTCTGGCCTGAGGTTTTTAGGCCCTCACAGCTACCTGATATGCGAGGTGGAGCATGAGTCGTACCCGGCTTCGGACGATCTATACGCTTTCTATGATTGCGCTGGATATGCTGATGACGGCTATTGCATTCTTGTTAGCTTACCGGGTACGCCAGGTAGTGCCTTTCCCTACCACACCACTTGAAATCGTCGGCTTTGTCAACTACCTGCCGATGATGATCGTCCAAGTTGTCACTGTTGTTGTCGTCTTCTATGTCAATCGGCTGTACCATGTCGCGCGTGCTCAATCTCGGGTAGATATGGTATATACTGTCTTTGCTGCCGTCAGTGTGGCGACGATGCTGAGTGTGGCGATCTCAGCTATGACCCTCAAAAATACTATCTTTGAGTTGGATTTTCCCCGGGCCATGGTTCTTTATGCTTGGCTGCTCGGTGTGATTCTGATCACGCTTGGGCGCGAGGCGCATCGTATTTTCTGGAAGAATCTGCGGGCGCGAGGCATTGGACACGACCAGGTACTTGTGGTAGGCAGTGGCGAGGCCGCCGAGGCTATTATTCGGTTGGTCCAGCTATCACCGGCATTGGGGTACGATCTGGTCGGTGTTGTGAGCACGAATGGGGAAGAGCAGAAGACCGCCGGCGTGAAAGTCCTGGGTACTGTTTCTGATCTGGCAGATATCCTTGAGCGCATAGATGTCCAGGAGATCATTATTGCGCTGCCGGAGGGGACAGATCGATATGATATTGCCCGGATAGTCAGCATGTGCCAGCGGGGCAGCATTGCTATCAAAATCTACCCCGATCTCTTCGAGTTTGTTACAACGGGCATCACGATTGATGATCTGGGGGGTATCCCGCTGCTCAATGTGCGCGATATCCAGCTGCGTGGCTGGAGACTTAGCCTCAAACGTGGCATAGATGTTCTGGGTGCACTTGTTGGTCTGGTGATCCTCTCTCCGCTGATGATGCTGTTTGCTTTTTTGATCCGCCTTGAATCGCCCGGACCGGTGTTCTATTGCCAGGAACGCATGGGATTGGATGGCCGGGCTTTCCAGATGATCAAGTACCGTTCAATGCGCCAGGATGCAGAGAAGAACGGTCCTGGTTGGACTACCAAAGACGATCCCCGGCGCACTAAGCTGGGAGCCTGGCTTCGATCTAAGAATATCGATGAGCTGCCACAATTGATCAACGTTTTGTTGGGTGAGATGAGTTTGGTTGGTCCCCGCCCTGAGCGCCCAATCTACGTCCAGAGATTTCGCCAAAATATCCCACGCTATATGGAGCGCCACCGGGAAAAGGCTGGCATGGCTGGCTGGGCACAGGTCAATGGCTTACGAGGCGATAGTTCTATATCTGAGCGGACTAAGTATGATTTATGGTACGTAGAAAACTGGTCGATCTGGTTGGATATTAGGATCATCGTTCGTGCTGTTTGGCAGACGCTGTTTCATCGAGAAACGAATGCATACTGACGGACCAGAGATCTGCCGTTTACCAGATTCTGGTCGCAAATATTCGGCTCCTGACGGGTAAATTGTTGTTCTTGCTTCGCCAGTTGATTGCCAATGCCGGTCTTTACATAATAACAGGTTGAGCATGTGATATGTTTCGGACTATAATGGAATAGAGTTCACATGCATTCTTATGCAGCTCGCACGTTGGAAATATTAGTAGCTGATAACGAAAAAAACCGGTAACTGAATACGAATTGCTTATATTAGACGTTTGGAGAGTTTCCAATGCCGCTGCTCGATCATTTGCAGCAAAAGCCTGCTTCAGGCGAAGAACAAAAATTATCCTCAGCCATCAAGAAGTCTCGCGAGAGTGCAGCCAGGGGGGGGCGACGGAATCTGGCTGATATCAAAGCCCGAGTCCAAGAAAGAGTGTACTCTGAGTTTAAGCTCAAAACCTCAGGCCCTGATCCGCAGTTGCGCCAGGCTATTGCGGAGTTAGTCGGGCAGGTGATAATTGAACATCAGATCGTTCTCAGTCGCGCCGAGCGTGCCCAGCTCACAGAAGAACTAATCAGCGACATCGTTGGTCTCGGCCCGCTGGAGGTGCTTCTGGATGATCCGGCAACGACCGATGTGATGGTTGTCACTACCGATAAGGTTTATGTAGAACGTGAGGGGAAGATCCAGCGCACTAATGTTACCTTTGATAGCGAAGATCAAGTCAAGCGAATCATCGATCGTATCACGGCACCTCTGGGACGCCACGTGGACGAGAAATCTCCAATGGTTGATGCTCGTATGGCGGATGGCTCACGCGTGAATATCGTCATACGGCCGGTTGCGCTTGACGGCCCAGCAGTCACTATCCGTAAGTTCGCAACGATACCTTTCACCAAGGAGGATTTGATCAGGTTTGGCACAGCCACAGAGGAAGTCTTCGAGTTTTTGCGGGCTACCGTGATCGCCCAGCTCAATATCCTGGTCTCCGGCGGTAGCAGCAGCGGCAAAACCACCTTGCTCAACATCATGTCAGAATTCATTCCGACAGACGAGCGTATTGTCACCATGGAGAATGCTGCGGAGCTTCGACTGCGCCAGCCTCATGTTGTCCGGCTGGAAACGCGCCCCGCCAACGTCGAAGGTAAGGGTGAGATGTCGATCCGCGACCTGGTCATCAACTCATTGCGTATGCGGCCTGACCGTATCGTTGTAGGTGAGGTGCGTGGCGCTGAGGCGCTTGACCTGATCCAGGCAATGAACACCGGCCACGATGGCTCATTGGGCACTCTCCACTCCAACTCGGCCAAAGATGCTCTTACCCGCTTAGAGACGATGGTGCTCACTGCTGGTATGCAGTTGCCTGTACGCGCTATCCGTGAGCAGATGGCTTCGGCGATTCAGATGATCGTTCATATGGCACGTACGCGTGATGGCACGCGCCATATCGTCCAGATTAGTGAAATCAGCGGGATGGAGGGTGACACTATTACCTTGACCGATCTGTTTGAGTGGGAGCAAACCGCAGTCACCGACGAAAAGGTGGTTGGGCGGCTCAGGGGGACAGGCATAGTCCCCAGGTTCATCGATCGCATTGAGGATGCAGGTATCAGACTGCCGATGTCGCTCTTTGATTCACGGGGTTCTGAAGTTGCTACGACATCCCAGGAGTCGCGGTAAATTCGATCTTGAGTTCAGCTGATTATGCAACTGAATCTGCTAAAGCCCAGAAGACAGATGGTTTCTCTGGGCTGTTTTGTCTTGCAAGGCCGTTAGGAAATCCTCTTGATGTCTGTTGATCTAACCTATCAATCCAGGTATGATTGCGCTGCTTGCCCTACCAGGTGTGATGGACGCTCGAAGAGTGCCTACAGCTTTGAAGATGATGTGGCACTCTCTGAAAGAGCAGAGAACCAGATACGCGACCGGTTGCTGCTTGCTCTGGGCCTGAGTGTCAGAAAAGCACCTGCCCGGGCGCATGGCTTGCCGGACCTGGAGCTGGCGCGTGCCGGACAGGTGATTGGACGTGTTGAGGTAAAAGTCCAGAGACGTACCTTCATGTCTGTAGAGAGATTGCTGCCGGAAAGCGGGCTGCGACCCTATGAGACTGTGGTGCTCAACTTAAGTGATCTGAAACGTTACATTGCCTTGCTCAAAAGTGAGGCGAAACCAATCTTTGTCATCTGGTGGGTAAATCGCCCATGTATTGGCGAGGGTTACTGGGGGCACCAACTGGAGGTATTGACTGAGCTGCTGCACAAGTATGGTGATCGGAGGCGTTTCAGGAGGGCCTCTACACAAAGCGATATTGTCGATGGCGTGCACAAGGGTGTGACTGTCAATTATCATTTTAGCTTGCGCGAGCTGCTCTCGCTTGATGATATAATGCCGCTCCTGGCTGCTATCTAGTACAGTTGGGCATAAGTTCACTCCCGGTCTCAGTCGGTCTTCCCAACTGTATAATAAAGCCCTTTGCGCTGTGCCATCTCACTGTATACAGCTTTCCGCTGCAAAGTACTAGTGTTCCGGTGCCTAAGTAAACCCTTAGTTATGGCTTGTTCTGGAACACTTAAACAGTTGGGCAAGAAGCGCATTCTGACTCTGGGTCTATTTAGGCCCAACTGTACTGGCCATTTTGATGGGGCTTTGCCATATGCGTCGCGTAACCAGCCTTTGATGATACTCATAGAATTATCAGCAAACTTTGGGATGAAACGTGATAACTGAACACGATCCGCTTGCCGGCCTGCCGCTGGACCAAATCCTACAAGGTGATTGCATCGAGGTTCTTAATGCATTACCAGCAAACTCGGTAGACTTGATCTTTGCCGATCCCCCTTACAACCTCCAGTTACAGCAGGAGCTTTACCGCCCCAACATGACCAAAGTGGACGCGGTTGATGATACGTGGGACAAGTTCGACTCGTTTAAGGACTATGACGACTTCACCAGGGCTTGGCTGACTGCCTGCCAACGTGTGCTAAAAAAAACAGGTACAATTTGGGTGATTGGCTCGTACCACAATATCTACCGAGTTGGTACTATTCTCATGGACCTGGGCTACTGGATACTGAATGACATCGCTTGGATAAAGACGAACCCGACCCCTAACTTCAGGGGAGTTCGTTTTACCAACGCTCATGAGACGCTGCTCTGGGCGCAGAAGCAGAAGGGGGCTCGCTACACCTTCAATCATCATGCTATGAAGGGGCTCAATGATGATCTCCAGATGCGCAGTGATTGGGATATCCCGCTTTGTACCGGCAAAGAGCGGCTGAAGGTGAATGGTGAGAAGGCTCACACGACGCAGAAACCGGAGGCGCTGCTCTACCGTGTCATCTTATCGAGCTCCAATCCGGGTGATGTGGTGCTTGATCCGTTCTTTGGGACCGGGACAACCGGTGCCGTTGCCAAGAAGCTGAGGCGCAATTGGATTGGCGTAGAAAGAGATGAGCGCTACATCAGCGTCGCGCAAGCCAGAATTGACGCGGTTGAGATTGAAGAGTCTCCAGATGATCTGTATGTCTTCCCCGGTAAGCGTGATCGTCCTCGGGTGCCGTTTGGCTCGCTTCTGGAAAATGGTCTGCTGCACACGGGGCAAAACCTCTACTTTGGCAAGACCGGCGATGTGGCCGCCAGGGTGATGGCGAATGGAAAGCTGAAATACAAAGATATGGTCGGCTCCATTCACCAGGTTGGAAAAGCGATCCGGAATGCCCCCTGCAACGGCTGGGAGCACTGGTACTATATCGATGATACAACGGGTGAGTGGGTGGTAATCGATAAGTTAAGAGAAGTAATGATTGAGCGATGTAAGCAAGTCAAGGAGTAAAGACTTACTGGTGCATCTGTACGCCGGACTGTATCTTGTCATGCACGTGACTGGCGGTATCTGTCGTTCAGCATCCCTCTCTCATTTATCACCGCCCGCCATTCCACTCGATCAAGGTGCTGGGATAGACGTTGGTCACTTTAGTATGTTCGTAATTTGTCGTTGAGACGGTGTTCAGACGGTAGATGTGGGTGTGGCCGTGGAGTAGATAGCGAGGCTTGAAGGTGCGCATCAGTGACAGAAAGACCTTGAAGCCGATGTGAGGCAAATCTTCGCCATCATGGATGCCGAAGGGAGGGGAATGGGTAACCAGGATATCAAGGGCGCGGCCGTAGCGAGCCCTGTTCGCCATGAGCGAGGGCAGCAGTTTTAGTGCCCGGGCGCGCATCTCGATCTCTGTGTACTGGTGAGGTGTCTTCCGGTTATAGCTCATCGAGCCGCCCAGCCCGGCCAGTAGAAGCGGCGAGTCATTATCCTGGCGCTCGATGCTCATGCAGCGTCCATCCAAAGATATGCAGCCTCCAGGTGCGTCAAGGGTGCCCCTGTTGGCAGTCTGAGTGGGTTTGTCATGGTTACCATGAACATAGAGAACCGGAACGGGGAGCATCGTCGCAATATATTCCAGGTAATAGTAAGGTAGATCACCACAGCCGATCACCAGATCGACGTCACCATAGCGCTCAACGAGCTGGGGGGAGTGGTTGGCTTCGACAATGCGGTCGCTGAGTGCCAGGATTTTCATCAGGGTATTCATCCGTTCATGTTCTTGAAGATCGCCTATGTGCATTGTAACGCAGCAGGCTCAGACCATTCAAGAATCTGAGCCTGCTGTTAGCTTGTATTGATCTACACAATGAACGCCAGATATACCCAGCCGAGAACTCAGCACGCGGCTGGCAGCACTGCTTTTCGAGCGCCAATCATCCAGTCGTCAATTGTTTCGCTCAGTACAGCGTGACTTCCATTTTTTTAAGCTTGTCACGCAGGCCGATCATATCAGACAGATGTCGATCCAAGACTGCTTCAACATCCGATTTAACCTGCTCGGTCATCTTACCGTTGCGCGTCTGGATGGATGCTGTTGCAACCAGCGGCTGGTCTAGCGGATGGCCGATCTGGCTCAGGATGTAGACCTGCGCCTCACGCACGGTTGGGATACTTTCTACAATATCCTTGGCGGCCAGCAGACCCAATACGTTATACAGCTTGCCGACGTGGCTGATGGGGTTCTTGCCGGCAGCAGCTTCCAGCGATGCCGATCGGAACGGTGCGATCACGCCGGTCACACGGTTGCCGCGTCCCACCGAGCCATCATCGCCGCATTCGGCGCTGGTGCCGGTCAGGGTCAGGAAGACGTTGCGCGTCCCATCGGCATCGGCAGTGTTGACATGGACTGCCACCGGACGCTTATCGAGCTTGTCGGCATAGGTCTGGACGGCCTGGCTTACGGCACCTTTGATCTCGATATACTCTTTGGCATCCTTGATCTGGGTGGAGATGAAGGGGATGGCGCAGGTCAGGATGATTTCACCATTCATTCGCGCGCCCATGACCTTCACGTCCTCGCCAATGGGGAACTGGTTGAGCAGGTCATAATTGATGTACTGGCACGTCTCGTAAACAGCGTGCTCAAGCCCGGAGTGGGGCCAGTGAGCCACACCGAAGCTGGTGTCATTGGCCGTAATCTCATGAACGGCATGCATCAGCTCGCTGGAGCCATGCCCGGCGTAGCAGTCGATCACACAGTGCTTGTCCGGGTCGAGGTACTTCATGGTCTCGCGAATGTGGGCTTTGGTTGCATCGATGGCAATAGCGTCCATCGGAACTTTGCGCCCGTCGGGTGCGGTTGACGTACCACGTCCGGCGATTTGGATACGTATAGGGCTGAGCAGTTGTCCGAAACCATAATCCACATCGGTGTCACCGGCTACAAGCTGCACCTTGTCGAAGTTATGATGAAGGGGAGCGCCCAGATTCTCCATGCACCAACGTGTGTACTCGACGGAGATACGCTCGGCGATGCCGTCGCACAGGCTGTCCGGATGGCCGATTCCCTTGCGCTCAACGATTTCTACCCGGCGATCTTCGATCCAGGTTTCTTCTGATTCGGTCACGACGATGTTACGCTTTGCCATATGCTGTTGTGCCTCCTGTTTGACAGTCAAAACTAAAAATGCCTCTCTCGAATTGAGAAGAGGCGCAGCAGTTGAGGCGTCTCCTCTCATCTTCCAGTGATCCACAGATTCCTCTGCCGGAATTGGCACCCTGCCTGCCGGAGCGAGCGGGTTGCCGAGGCTTCATAGGGCCGGTCCCTCCACCTCTCTGGATAAGAGGACGAGTTTAGTCTTCAGATATTTGATTTGTTGGAGGGGAGTTTACCATTTTGGGGTAGGGGCGTCAATAGCTA
>JAFGMS010000354.1 GCA_016927375.1 Anaerolineae bacterium | reverse complement strand
TCGAGGCTGTCAGCAAGACAAAGACGATCAGCGTCCCCCACCAGGCCCAGGGTCTCAGACGTGCCAATCCCCAGATCGACACCCCCAGCAGCAAGAAGGTAACATCGAGCGCCTGGATGCCCGGCAGATCGACAAGCAACACACCAAAGAAGGGGAATAATCCGTTCAGCAAGACCATGCCGTGCAGCGCGAAGATGTTAAGAACCAGGAGCACGCACAGCACCCGCACCGACAGCGGGATATTGGCCAGCCATGATGGATTCGGGTCGGCTTCCTCAAATGCGTGGCGCACGCTCTCACTTTGGTAAAAGCGTATCAGCAGGAGCGGCGCCACAGGGTAGACCAGGGCGGCAATCGGCAGAGCGATGAGGAAAACAGTCACCGATGGGTCTTTGGCTGTAGCGAACATCAGCAGCGCGATCAGGGTGAGAGGCAGGCCAGCGATCAGCCAAGACACGCTCAACGTAAGGGATAGGTCGCAGGCCCAGCGCTTCAGGCCCAGGTGCCCAGCGCCCAACACAATGCCGATGGCGGCGATCACATAGTAGCCCGCTATCTGGGTAGCGATGTTGGCAAACATGAAGGCGCCAAAACCAAACCCCTCGTAGGCCAACCTGCCACCCTCAGAAAGCAGGTAAAAACAGTACATCTCCACCATGCCGACATAGGCAAAGAAGAACCCAACAAGCAGAAGCAGCACGCCAAAGGCCTTGAGCAGCCACCGGCGATTCTTCGGTTGAGCGATTACCTGATGGGTCGTCATAATGCCTCGCTTTCTCATTGCTCCAAACACCACAACACGACTTATTGTGACAGAGTGATTAAGGGGATGACTAATCCATCAATTCCACAAAGTGTGTTATGCTAGAGGCAAGCTGTAATCCCTGACAGGATGGTTGCATGGATAACCCCGACGACACCAAATTCGATACTCAGCCCAGGAAGCGCGTCAGCCCAGAATCGTTTTTGCGCGCGCTGCCGGTGTCCTCGGCTGCTGTGGGGCCGGATGGCCAACCGGAGTTCCAGCCGGTGCCGCTGGTCATTCCTGAGCGTGATCGCCTGGCCCTGCCGGAGAAGCCCTGGCGCATCATCCTGGCGTTTGTGGAGGACCCTATCCAGATTCTGCCGCTGGAGCTGCGCGGTGATGTCAAATTCGGGGCCAGTCCGGTTCCTGAAGTCGATCTGGATGTTAACCTGGCCTTTTTCAAGGATAACCAGCGGGGCGTCAGCCGCCATCACATCAAGCTTCGGCCGGGGCGTGATAAGCTCTTTCTGCTCGATCTGGGCAGCACCAACGGGACTTACGTCAATGGCTCACTGGTCAGCCCGGCCAGCGCCTGCGTGCTCCAGGACGGCGATCTGATCACGCTGGGCCGCTTGCACCTCCGGGTGAAGATCGTCCAGAGGCCTTGAAACGGCGAGTAACAAGTAAAGCATTCGCCGTCATCAGCCACAAACTAAGCAACAAGGTTACCTGTCATCACCAACGAATCAGTCAGCAGTCCTGACTGTTTGCCCTCTGGTGATAACCGTGTGACGATCACCCGGCTGGGGTGCCCGGCCCGAACCATTCGGCTCGTAACCATTGCCACAATCACTTGAGGCAAACCTATTTGCAGATTATCACCTGAATAACCAATGCCGGCGGAGCTTACCGGTGCGCAAGTCGGAATTGGGAAAGATGATCAGTATGACGTCACCGCGTTTACAGGTTGTCTTTGGCACGGTCATAGTGATCGTACACATCCATTTCCGGGCTGGCCCAGTCTTCAGTGAAGGCAGCCAGATGACCCCGGAGATCGGCGGCTTGTTTTTCACCTATGCCCCGTGAGGGCACATCAATGGGGGCGGCTTCGAGGAAGGTAATAATCACCGGTGTATTCTCAGGGACACCGAAAGGGGTTTCCACCAGCTCAATCTTACCGGCACGATACGTGCCTCGAATGGTTGTCAACATGTGACACACCCCTGCAATCAGCTTTCACTCCTGATTGGCTGACAAATCTTTTTCTCACCGCTGAGACGCAGAGAACGCCGAGAAAAAAACCTGTAAAAAAACTCTGCGAACTCGGCGTCTCTGCGGTGAATTTTGTCCATTCTTATCAGATGACAGTATTTTTGTCAGTCAACCAGGCTTTCACTCATTATATCATCATGCAGTGCTCATGGGATCGAAAGCTATGCCTCGCCGAATATCCTCACCTATTGGGTGGGCGTGGCGAGTGGTGTTGGGCAGCAGGATGGGTGACGGGCGGCCGTCCTCCAGACCGGCCTGGGCGCGCAGATAGAGCTGACTATATTGCCGCTAATGCTTGTTCATTGCACTTACTGGCCGCGCAAAACTTGCTTGATACTGATATCACTTGCATCCACTTCAACAATCAAATCTCCGCCCCGGCGTCCCACATAGGCCTTTGGGCCGTAATTGACACGCCACAATTCTCCGTCATCGAAGTGTTGGGTGATAGTAATGATGCTTTGGAGAACATCGACCCCCAGCTCACGGGCGCGTTTGTTCGCCACTGCCAACACACGTGCCAATGAAACAGCAAGGTCATCCTGAAGCACATCAGCACTTAACGTAGCGGCCATAAAGAACTCCTAGACTTCTGTGAATATCGCCTGTGTCTCACCCACTTCACGTACTTGTCCCAGCGGTGTGACGAGATAGACGGTTGCTTGCGAAATAACCAACTCACCGATGTAAGCTGTGCCTTTCAAATCAGGATCATCCCGTACAGCACGCTTGTCAGTTTCTCCGGGTTCCTGGACAAAATCACCGCCGGTATTGGGATGAGTGTGGAAGGAAGCCACAATGTCTTCCTCGCCGATTCTGCAATCAGGGTGTGGTAACACCACAATAGAGTCCTGCGAACCTTTTGGCCAGCGAACAATACGTAAGGTGCTATTTGCATCCTGCACTACAAAACCACCTTCTTCGTGTCCACCGGTGCTCCCAGGACTTGAGTCTTGCCATGCTTGCCAGAGAGCCACGCGAACAGTAGGGTCACTCAGAATAGATTGATATGAATGTGGCATGAGCCATTTCACCATGACTGCATATCAGAATCGTAAACCTGCTTGGAATGTGTGTTATGCGTCAGGCCCATCGCGTTTGGATAGCGTTACAAGATTCCCCAGAACTTGGGGAGCCCTCTGGTATCTTGTGCCCGGATTATTGAAAAGGTGCTTACACTCATTATAGCATCACACGACCCTCATGAGCTGGAAAGCTGTGCGATTGACGATCGCTGATTGCTTCCCCCCACCCCCCCCAATCCCCACGACCGAAGGTCGTCAATCCCCACCCCCTGCCGTCACCGGCACCAGCGGCTCCTCGCGCACCGGGTGGGCGTGGCGAGTGGTGTCGGGCAGCAGGATATCCACGCCCAACCGCAATCCTCAACTGTGATATGGTTTGTGGAATGAAGGTGACGAAAGCCCGCTGTTTATAGATGTGACTACGTCATAGCCAACGTCTTGCGCAGGATTTGATCGACAACTTTGGGAACGGATTGGTGTAATTGCTTGGCCTCTGCCTGCAACCGTTCAAAGACTTCTTCCTCAACTTGTATCTCAAATACGCGTTGCCGAATCTCAATCACATCATCCACAGACTCCAAAAACTCGACATAGTCCATAGTGCTATGAGTATCCCAGAATTCCCCAGCTTCCTCTTCAGATGCAAAGGTTTCCGGCAACGGCTCGATGATCCTATTTATGTTCTCCATAATATCTCTTCTCAGCCTCATCCATGTCACGGGCCGAAATGGGCAAAAGCGCGCCTGTTTTCTTCCGAATGTAGAACACCACTAAATACCGCCCGGCTGTGGATTGACCATACGCGGCATAGACATTTTCACCCTTGACACGGCCTTTCCCTACCTTGCGAATGAGCGGCCTGGAGTCAAGAACGTCTTCGGCCTCCAAAACTGAAACTTGATGTTTCTCAGCCAACTTCTCTACAAACTGTTCCTTCCAAATGACTTTCGTCATGGCCAAAACCGATACTCCACTATCACCCTTCCCCGTTTCTAGCTTGCCCTGTCTGAATATATTCTACCACAATGCCCCCATGTTGAAGTGTTGATAGGACATTGAATGCCTCAAGTGCTATACCCCTAGACAGCCCTGATACTCTCAACTCACCGGCACGAGCGGCTCTTCGCGGACCGGGTG
>JAFGMS010000353.1 GCA_016927375.1 Anaerolineae bacterium | reverse complement strand
ACGTGATGAGTTCACGACCTGAGATCACAAGTCGCAGCTTGAAAAGCTAAGAGCCAACAGCTAAGAGCTGAGTAGTTACACGATACTTATCAAACAACGATCTACTGGAAAAACTCTCTCGAACAAGCTATCTTCGATACATAAAAACAACAGCCCGGCCAAAGCTCTCACAGGTTTTTGGTGCTGTCGACATCGACTTGAAACCGGTCCAAGGCACGTGCCGAGATAGTCGAAATAGAGATCAAAGCTGAGCCGTCGCTGTAAATACATGACAGGTTATTTTATGAGGTATAGATGATGAAGTGGTTTCGTAGTGCTTTATTTGTGATGTTACTGAGCATCGTATTCACTTTTACCCAGCAGCCCCAACAGGCAGTTGCGCAGTCAGACCGGCAGGTGTGGGCTTTCTATATGGGCTTCTGGAACGGCGGGGCGGCGTGGGATATTCAAGCTAACGTCCTGACCGACTACCCACTGATTGGCAAATACGACTCGCGCAATCCGGGTGTGGCAGCGGCACAGATCGATCAGGCCAAGGGAGCAGGCATCGATGCCTTCATTGTCTCCTGGTTTGGGCCTGAGGACGGATACGTTACCAATCCGGTGCTCAACAACATGCTGGACCGCGCAGCCGAGCGGGGTTTCAAGGTCGGTGTCGCCATCGATATGTTTAACGGTGACTTCGGTCGCGACCGCATTGTCAACGCTCTCAGGTACACGATGGGCAACCTGATCAACCGCCCAGCCTACCTGCGATATGAAGGCAAGCCGGTGATCCTCTTTGCCTTCCAAAGCGCATCGGGGTTCAACACAGCGACCTGGCAATCGATCCGCGACGAGGTCGATCCCGAGCACACCACCATCTGGATCGCTGAGGGGCTGAGCGGATGCTGCCTCTACAGCGGCGCGATGGATGGTATGTACGCCTTCAACATGGCCTGGAACAACGGGAGATCGGCGCGCTACATATCAGAGCGTAACGCCGTCACCAGCCGCGGCGGGGAGTATTACATCCCGACTATCCATCCCGGCTGGGACGAAGCCAAGATTGCCCAGCGAGACCATCGCCCCAACCCGACCTCACCACGCTCGCGGGCCGATGGGCAGTTCCTGACCAACGCCTGGAATGGCGCGGTCGCAGCTGAGACAGATGTAATTCTCGTCGTCAGCTGGAACGAGTTTATGGAAAACTCACACATCGAGCCGAGTGTGCTGTATGGCACACAATCACTCGATATTCTGCGCAGCCTCATCCCGGCCTGGAAAGCGGGCGGCGCTGCCGCCCCGATCCCGGCAGGATCAGCAGGCCGGTATGCCGAATCGACACAGTATGTCATTAACATTCGCTCCGGCCCTGGTACCAACTATTCGGTGATCGGGCAGATCCGGCCGGGCACCCTGTACCCCATCGTGGGCGATTCAGGTAACTGGTGGGCGATTACCTATGGAGATCAAATAGGTTACGTTTTCAAATCATTGATAACAGTCTCAGAAAGCGGACCGAGTGCCTCCCCAACCGGGCAATCTATCGAGGCCTATTGGATCGTCAACGTGCGCACCGGCCCCGGCACGAACTACGATGTGATTGGGCAAATCCGGCATGGCACCCTCTACCCGGTCATCGGCGAATCAGGTGATTGGTGGATCATCAACTTCAATGGCCAGACCGGCTACGTATCTAAATCGGTGGTACGGGTGGCGTGGGATGGGAGTTAGAGCGTGAGGTGAGAGGCACTAAACCTCACCCCCTGCAACGGTGGCTGATAGCTATGCCGGCGACGTCCCCCTCTCCGTTAGACGGAGAGGGGACGCAGATCGCCTATCGAGCTGCTACGCTTCTCAGGGGTAAGGTTATGAGCGCCAAACCGGGTTTGGCCGGCTTGTCCTCGTTATTTCCAGGTGCTACCAAAGGCAAAAGCCCAGTTGCTATTTTCAAGGAAAGGAGAAGCCTGTTACGCCTCTCCTCTCTCTATTCCTCAGGCTCGACAACTTCATCTTTCTTGATCAGAAGCAGCAGCATGGTCACTGGGGTTTGGGCGATGATCCGGTGTGGCACGTGGGGCCGCATATGAACCCAGGTGCCGGCGCGGGCGTCTTTCTCGTCACCATCTATTGTGATAATGGCCTCGCCGCTCAAGAAGTATAGAACGGCCGGCATTGCAGATGTGTGCTCGGTGAGCTCCTGCCCCTTGGCGAAATCAAAGAGGACGGCCCTGGCATCATCGGTATCATAAAGCGTACGGCTTAATGTGCTGTCCGGCGGCACATCCGATGTTAACCCAGCTAATGCAGTGAAATAGACATAATTACTCATTGACGGTCCCTCCCTGAATAAACGGTGACGTATTATGTGTAATGAGTGATGAGTGGCCGGCAGATTTGCTCTATTGCATCACCGATCTACCCTACCCAGTTTCTGTTTTGTAGCGTATAACAGCCATAAAAGCAAACGGACCTTGACGAGCATGATCAGCGCCAACGTCATCTCGAAGGGGATACCGGCGACGATCAAGCCATCCTCTGTGGCAGGCACGCCGACGATCCATGGCACGACACCAAAGGGACGATCCGTTGGCAGGCTTAATTTGTTTGGTGTGGACTCGCTTTGTTCTGCAGCAACCGCAGTTCAACCGTCAATCGTCAGTTAACCAATCGTCAACAGCTACAGGGGCTTCTTGACAGGCATGCCTGGACGCCTGGGGAAGCGGGGGGGCGTGGCGGCGATCTTCTCGATATCGACCAGGTAATGGGTCTCAGCAACGGTGGGAAGCTCGATGGGGGTAAGCTGGACGATGTGCCCGCCCAGAACAGTGATCGCATGCTGGCCCTCGGCGACCTCCTGAGCGGCGTTTTCGCCCTTCAGGGCTAGGCAGTGCCCGCCGATCTTGCACAGCGGCAGCAGGTACTCAGCCAATGAGGACATCCCGGCGACGGCCCGCGCCAGCACCCAATCGTACTGCTCTCGATGTGCCTTTGTCTGGCCGACCGTCTCCGCTCTCTCGTTGATCAGGGTGACATCTTCCAGCTTCAATTCTCGTACAACATGCTCCAGAAAAGCCACCTTCTTGCCGGTTGATTCCAGCAGAGACATCTTGACGCCGGGGCAGAGGATCTTGATCGGCAGGCCGGGAAATCCTGCGCCGCTGCCCACATCGATGATGTTGAGACCGGACAGAGGCGGTTTCATCACCAGCAGGCAGGTGAGCGAATCGACAAAGTGGCGCACCTCGATGGCCTGAGGCTCAATGATGGCGGTGAGGTTCACCCGCCTGTTCCACTCTCGCAGCTCATCGGAATAGCGCTGGAAGGCCGCTCGATGCGCCGGACTCAGCGTCAGGTCTAAGAGCTCTGTGGCGATCTGGGCAAGGTATTCCACGATGCTCTACTGCTTGCCCGTGATAAATGGCATCTCTCGCAATGTATCTACCTGTAGTCCTAACCCTTGAACTAATCTGTTCATGATCAATCGCGAATAGATGTTATAGACCACGAAGGTCGCCGGACAGATAAGCACGGCGGCGAGGATGCTGCGAGCCATCTGAGCCTGCACAACGCCGGATGCCAGGAGAAACAGCCAGACGGCAGCCGCAAGAGACAAACTATTGACAGCTGCAATGAAAAGCTGGTATGTCCCGGTCGGTCCCAGCCATATCGTCCAGCCAATCAGCCGGCGGCCAAGCCTTGACGGCTTGTCCTTTGGACTGGTCAGAAAGGGTCGATACACAGCAGGCATGGGAACATCCAGCGTCTCGATCAGGTGCCTGCGAATAGCATCGATCCCTTGGGCATAGCGGGACATGTGGGCATAGCGCCCGGTGAGGGATGACAGGTAAACCGAACCTATTACTGCCGCGAACACCAGCAGCCCACTGATAAGGAATTGAGAGTTGTCGTATGTACCGGCACCGGGCGGGCTGAGCTGCAAGATCAGGACAATGGCCCCACCGACAGTGGTCACCAGGGTGAGATAGAAGTTGAAGATACTCTGTGCACCGGCCTCAGCCTGCGAATACAACTCCCGAAGCGCATCATATTCCTTCATGATGACCTCAAGCGCCTTTTCGTCCAGCCTTACAGGGAGTTCTGGTGCAGCTTGAGCTATTTGCTGCTTGGCTTTTGGCATGTGATCATCCTTGTCCGCCCGGCGAACAGTGCTACTCGTTTTGCATCGGATAATAGATAACATCGGGCCGCGAGCGCGTGCCTGTCAGCGGCCAGAAGGCTGCCTCGACCTCCAGCAGTGGTGGGCCCTGCCGATAGTACTGGTCGAGCAGAGGCTGTAGCCTTTGGTACAACCGCGTGCGATCCAGAGCCGGCAGCGAGTCTAGGATGATAGCGCCAAAGCGCTGCTCCCGGACAGCCAGCTCGATTTCGTCCAGCACAGCGCTGCCGCTGTCAAGTTCCTGCCCGCCGAAGTCCCCCGCCAGCTCGCCAAGCGCCACGCCATTGGCATACGAGGGCTTTCCTGCCTTAACAGCTAAGTAGCCGTGGAAAGGCGCAAATACATCCCCATCAATGTTGCTGATGGTCTCCACAAGTAATCGTCCGGCCTCATAATCTTCCCGGGTGGGAATGCAGGCCAACGGGTTATACGCCAGCCCGACAAACTGGATCAGGCACAAAGTATACAATGCCACCATTGCGGCCGATTGCTGATCAACAGGCAGTGTTTTGACCCACTCTCGTGTGTGATGGACCGCCAGACCGAACAGGATCGCGAGGGCGGCATAGACCAGCAGCAGGACGTTATTAAAGCCACCATCATTGAGCTTGCCGGCCCATGAGCCGCCAACCATTCCAGCCAGCATCGCCAGATAAAACAGCCCGGTTTTGAGCCTTTTTTCTACCTCGGCCTCAATCGGTAAAGCATCGTGAAAGACATGCTGTTTGAGCCAGGAAAGGGAAGGAAGCATCGAGACCAAATAGGCTATCGCCAACGTGCAGGCGATCCCGACCGGCAGCCATACATCGGCGGCCCAGAAGCCATACAGCATCGGCAGATACAGGCGATGCTGCCCCGGCAGCTGAAAGATGTAGTAGGCGAACCAGCCATCGCTGGCCACATTCAGGGCCAGGCAGCTCAACATGACGATCACGATGCCCGTGCCGTTGAAGCAGACGCCACGCCGCCAATCGTCGGCCAGGCTGTAGAGCATGATCGGCAGTGCGGCGATCAAGACAGTCTGCTTAGTCATGAACGAGAGGGCCAGCAGCCCACCGGCCATCGCCGCTCCCGCCGTGCCAGGCTGGAAACGCAGAGCGTAGACAGCAGCCAGCAGAAAGCACAAGGCAAGCGCGTCGACCCTGGCGAGGTCGATCCACGAGGCGCTGGCCTGATAGGTGGCGGCGAAGAGCCCGGCAGCCAATATCGCGTCGACCCTGCTGGACGTTTCCCGCTCGACGATCCGGAAGATAATCAACAGGCAGCCCGCCGAGGCAACAATCGACACCAGGCGAAGCGGCACGAAGCCAACGCCGGTAACCTGCGCAACCAACGCAGAGACGTAGAAGTATACCGGTGTGTAAATGTAGGGGATGAAGTCCATAGAGGGCCGGACGTAGAGCGGCTGCCCGGCCAGCAGGCGCCTGATTTGCTCCACTGAGCCCCCCTCCATCCATTCCATCCCAAACGGATAAGGTAGCCGGAGGATGGCCACAATCAAGTAGATAGCAATGGCTAACAACGCCACGCCAGGCAGCAACTTGATCAGAATCCCGGCCAGGCGCACGACAACTGTTGACGGCAGCGCCTCATCTTGCTGTCCAGGTATGCGGAGGCCGAGCAACAAGATCGAGCCCAGGACGGCAAACAGAACCATGCCATAAAGCGGTGGCAGCAGCATCTCGTCGAAGGCAAATACCAATAACCTCCCCAAGACCCGCAGCACAACCCACAACGCCGCCACGCTTGCCCAGATCAGCGCCCTTTTCTGAGTGAGAAAACGCAGCTTCTTCAGTTGCCGGCCAAGGGTTCCCCGTCGATGGGCGGCCCACAGATAAAAGGTGATCGTGCCCCACCCCATGACACCCAACGAAAAAATGGTCCCAAATAACGTCCGATCCGCTTGAGGAGATTGGCCGGCGATCTCGATCCACAATACAAAAACTGACCATCCGAGCGATGCCAACATCAGCATCGTCAAGATGATCAACCATAAACTATTTCCCTGGCAGCGCTTGAACATGGTAGACCTAACGCTCTGCGCGTCAGCCGCGCCGCGAGTTTACTGAGATCGGGTTCAATTCAAAGCCACCATACATAACCAGTTTCGCGCGCTGATTCGGGCCGCGGCAGCGGCGTCGGACTGCACGCGCTTGTTGGACGGCTTCTTCTAACATCTACCTTCCTACAAAGCGATTTCTAAGGTAGCCCAACAACATGTGGCGCATAGTGCTTGATATCCTCCATAAGTTCCTGGAAACGTTCCCAGCCAGGAGCTACTGGTAGGGGAATGGTACGCTCTCGCTGCTCATCAGTGGGGAGTACCCAAGTCAGGTTACTCCGTGCTCCTAAGTAGACAGGCTCCTTGAGTAAGAGATAGCGCTGTTTTCCAAATCCTCTGGAACTCACAAAGTCCACCCGCTCCACATTCTCCCATGAGGTTTGAAGTGTGTATACCCCCATATTGTGATAAGCAATGCCCATGGGCGAGGTGACAATGCACAAGGTCTGACCCAGATACACGCAGAATGCACTGGTGATGAAACACATCATGGCCTCGCTGATGGAAGCTTGCATCAGAATTAAGCCAATCCCAAATATAATCCCACCTGTGATTAGGTATACGATCCGATACTTGTGATAATACACCTTGCACACACAATCTTGGTACATAGCCGGTTCTCCTGTGTCACAAGCAGATGTCTATGAGAATGAGCAAATTATGAATGATGCCTATACGTCACGTTAGATGAGGTTCAAGACCGCCCAACAGGTGGTTAACTTACTGGCTGTTATGCTGCTTCATCTTCCTCATCCTCATCGGTCGCCTGTGCCAACATATCGAAGTAGAACGGCTCGCCTCGGCGGATGAAAGCAGCCAGTCGTGTCCAGACCCAGTATTCGTCATCCAGATCGGCAGGGCGAGACAAACAAAAGGCTTTCAAGATGTCCAACCGATAAAGATCGAAGCCCTGAGCGACTGAAACGCCCATCATGCGGACGTAATTGACGCCGGCCTGGTAGAAACCGAGAAAGAAGAGCAGACAGATCAATGCCAGACCGAATAAGCCAATCTGCAAGCGCAGTGCAGCAAAGACCAAGCCTTCTATGACCAGGATGCCCATCACCAATGCCAGATGGGTTACCACGTCGATGAAAAGTTTCAGGTTGTCGATTTGTGCCAGGAGCTCTGCGTTCTTCTGGGAAAGGATCACGCGGATGTATGGCCAGAAGACGACGCTGTCCATACCGTAACGGGTCAGAGGATATTCTTCCATAACCGCCCAGGCATTCCCGTAAAGTGTGGGGGAGAGGCGCCTGCGATCATAAGGCAGCGTCTGTATCGGTGCCTTTTTCTCCTTCTGGGCATGCAGGTTATTGAGATCATCCTCCAGCGCAAAACGTGCATCGAAGTTCTGATCGCCGGTTTCCTCAGCCTCTTGCAAAAGTGCCAGGCGCTCGGCGCGCCTGGCAGCGATCTGGCTGTAGTGCTGGTTATAGTGCTGCTTGTGCCGCAAGAAGAAGGGAAAGAGCAGCACTTTCATGCCCGGCGCCTGCCCCTCGAACAGCTTGACAACGAACAGGTTGAGTGGAACGAACGCCAGCGCCAATACCAATGAAAGCACAATGGTGGTCAACAGCTCGCCGGAAAACAATCCCAGAATAGGGGAAGTCACCATCGGGAAAAGATTCCAGACCGCAGCATCAGCTCCGGCATAGGGCGAGGCGAAGAAAACATACTGGTTAATCGCCACGCAGATGATGATCGGCAGGAAGCCTGCGAAGAAAAAGCTGCGGCCCAGCTGGTTGATCAAGCCCTCGACAAAGTTGGTCAGGTCATCCATCATTTCGCCTCCCTGTTGCGATGCTGCTCAGTTGTTTGGCTATTAGCTTTTGGTGTGGTGAGCTATCGATAGTTACAGAACTTTCCAAGGTCCCATGTGTCATCGACTAAGAACTGCACACTCGCCATTCACTTCTTCTTTTTCTTGGATTCCATCGCCTGCCTGCGGCGTCTGCTCATCATGCCCTTCTCCGGCAGGACGGCGTACTTTCCGGCCAGGCTGACCAGCCCGACGTCCATCGGCCCAGCCCGTGTCCCTGTAGTGGTAATGATTCCCTTGAAATCACCACCGGTCAGAATAACAACCACATCGCTTTTAGTACGATAAGCACGGTCTCTGAGTGTATCGATTGTCTCTTTTTCCTGATCGGCAACCACTTCCACTTTGGTCAGCACCGTGCCGACCAGATCGCCGAGGGGGCGGTTGAACAGCGTCACGCGGCTTGCTTCATCGATATTCTTGAGCTGCACTGCCAGGTCAGAAAAGCGAGCAACGGCATAGCCGCCATCACTCAGATTGGTTACTACATGCCACCAATCGTAGCCCTGGGCATCGCGTAGAGCGACAGCAGCATCAATAATCGTCTCGTCATCGTACATTAAGATACAACGATATTTAGCGATTTCCTGATCAGGAATACCTGCCATACCAATCTCTCCTCACACTGGCGGACACCCAACAAGAGTCATAAAGGCATCATATCACCAACCGGCGCAAAACAGAAGGGCAGGCGACGGTAACCCGTTGTGAGCATCAAGCAACACTCAGTATCCATATGCCTGAAGTGTATCACCTAACACATATACACGCCGATCCAACGCCACCAACCGGTAGATCACTTCAGGCCCCATGCCAACCAGCAAGCGTGCACGCTCCAGACCGGTATCCGGTTCCAAACCACTCAGGAAGACCTCACCCGAGTCGAAATCTTTGAGAATAGTCCACAAGGTTTCACCACTGATGGCCAATGGATCAGCCAGCAGACCACCCAGCGCGTTCCAGCTCAACTGCCCAGATAGCCCATCAAGCCCAACCACGCCAGGGCGGAAACCTGTCTGTGCTGATGGAGCAGGAGCCAGATAGAGCAATTTGCCGCGCGTTTCCATTCCCGCCTCGGGCGCTGCACTGAAGCCGACAGTCCATTTAATAGTTTCTTCTGTTGTTGTATCGAGCGCCAAGATCTGATCGCCAGCCATCACGTAGACACTGTCTTCGCCAAGAGCTATCCGATCAATCTGAGCGAGATCGGGATGAGACCAACGCCAAAGCTGATCACCCGTGCGCAGATCGTAACAACCGACCATATCGATTCCCTCAGGATCGGTGAGCAGGACGTACATACGGGTTCCATCATGAACAATCTGCTGATAACCGGTCGCGCCGCTCTTAACGCGCCACAACCGCTGGCCGGTGAACATCTCGTAGGCAGCCATTTCATTATCCTTAAAGCCATGCGGCCACATACCAATCACCATCAGTCCAGGGCCAGATGCTATCGCAGCACTGTAGTAATGACGCGAATCAAGCTGGGGCAGCGACCACAGCTCGTTGGCCTGCGTGTCGAAAACCACCAGCCTGGACCGCGACTCGGCCAGACCTGTTTCCGAGTCGATCCCAATTTCCCGGAAGGCCGCTACCAAAGCCACAATCCCATCTGTATAAATCTCCCCCCACGTATCACCTTGTAAAATACCTGACCACAAATAGGCGCTGCCTTCCAACCGGCCAGTCTCGGCCGTGATCCACAAAAATCGCCCGTCAGCTGTTATGGCAGCCAGACGATTGTTGGTGGCTGCCAGCGCCGTAGGCCGAGCACTTTCCCCCCACTCCCATAAGAGATGGGCTGACTCGATTCCTTGGACAGACAATTCCGGTGTCACAGAGGGTGTTTCGGCCAGAGGGAAAGCCTCTGGCATAGATGTGCCCGGATCCCCAGTAGGAGTGAGAGAAGGCAAAATCATGGCAGGCATGGTCACCAACAAGGGACGAGGAACCTCCTCCGGCGTGGCAGCTTCACAGCCCCCCAATAAAGCGAAAAGTATAATCAGCCCACCAAAACTTTTCCATTTAACGAAAGTGTGAGGCTGCTTATAAACAGGTGATTTCATATTGATCAGACCTCAATTGCAGCATAGTTTGAGCACAAAGACAGTGTTCTGTCCGATAGCCAATCAAGTTATTGTGTGATTGACGATTGAATGATTGACGATTGAAAAACAGATTGTTGCAGCGACCAGGCAATTATCCAATACCTGTCTTGTTGTCCAGTACATCCACGCTGCCAGGCTGCCTGTCATTCCCGCAAAAGCGGGAATGACAGCGCCGAGAAGGGGTAAGACACCGAATATAACGCATTTTGCAAATAACTTGGCTCATTTCACATAACGGTGAACCATCCCCCGATTTACGTTCGCTGGAGAAATAAGTGACAAGTGATGAGTGTGTCGATCATGACTCGCAGAAGCGCAGCAAGCCAAGAGACGATGAGTGATCACCTAATCGTCTCAACAAGCGTTTTTCAGTCGTCAATCAGCAATCGTCAATAACTCGATCTTATAGGAATTTCCTTTTTTGACCCGGTCTACGTTTAAGTTTCCGAGCTGTGAAAAGTAGTTCACAGTCTACAGTTTACAGTT
>JAFGMS010000352.1 GCA_016927375.1 Anaerolineae bacterium | reverse complement strand
AGTTTGTGTCCACTATCAGGATGTTTTGATGTCAAATCGACCCACAAATAACTCCATCTCGCATCACAATCTCGTGAACCATCCCCAACATCACCGATATTACTGCAACACCTTTGCAGGGAATCGATGATCTGATAGAAGGTACCAATTATGTTCGAAACCCGGAGGGGAAAAAGGTCACCCATCATCCCAAAGCGATCAAGCATCTTATTGTGGTCAAAAGCAAAGCATTACGGTTGGCCATCAAGGGACTGAACACCGCCGCATTTGGCTTCTATGAGGGGATGGTCTTTGCGACCCAGGAAGAAGCGATCGCACGCGCGCGGGCAATTATAGCCAGCGAGGATAAATAACCAAATCCTCTCAAGCCCGGTCGCCGTTCCCGCGCTCCGGAGCAGTCCTCCACACAGAGCGTGGGAACGAGAATATCCTTCGATGCTTTCTTTGCCTCTTTCAATGGTCCCTCCCACTCCCGCAAAGCTTGTTTCGGGTCTTTTAGTGGTTTCCTACTACTCCTTGGGCGTTTCCTACCGGTCATTGAGCACCTCCTCGCACCTGATATGAAGGACAGGTGCTAATCGGCATCTCAGTCTCTTCCGAAAAGGCACCATCCCACAAGCCGGGCGCAGAAAACCTCCGTAGCGGACTTGCCGGGCTGTGTCCCGGCCTGGCCACAAACGACCACGACATCGTATCGGGTGTCTCGATATATGCAGATTGGGACTTTTCACAGACCGACCAGGACACCTGGCGATCATGGCACCGAGAGTGGAATACATCTAATCTGCAAGCCTACGCATCGCGGATTTGTAGTCTCAATAAAGTCGACTAAACTGGGATACGGGCCGCTTGTCTACCATGAGATCATCATAAGCCCACTGTGACGCCATCGACATTCAAACAGAATGCCACATGCCCGAGGCTGTTGTCTCAGCGCCCAGCGCTCGGAACTGTCATCTAAGGTGTTGTCAATGATCAAGGTGCTCGCTGAGATGACAATAGCAGCAGCTTGTAAGTGATTGTGGCGTATGGTTTCCCGCTTTCGCGGGAATGACAGAATTGGCGAAGGCCGGGTTATGTTGAGGCTTGTGATAGCAGTAGACACATACAAAGCACAAAACTTTTAACTCGTTGCTTGGCACTCGTGACTCATCACTATTTTCAAAGGAGCGTACCCATGTCCGGTATCCAAGACATCAAACATCAATTGCCCCACGACAGGCTGATTGGCAGCATGCCGAAGATCGGCATCCGCCCCACCATCGACGGGCGGCTTGGAGGCGTGCGCGAAGCGCTGGAAGAGCAAACCATGAGCATGGCGCAGGGTGTCGCCGCCTTTCTCGGCGAGAACCTGCGCCACGCCAACGGCCTCCCAGTTGAGTGTGTCATCGCCGATACCTGCATCGGCGGTGTTGCGGAGGCAGCCCAAGCCGCCGAAAAGTTCGCGCGGGAGGGAGTGGGCGTATCGCTCACCGTCACGACTTGCTGGTGTTATGGCTCGGAGACGATGGACATGAACCCATTCACCCCCAAAGCGGTGTGGGGCTTCAACGGCACTGAGCGGCCCGGCGCCGTCTACCTGGCGGCGGTCATGGCGGCACACAACCAGAAAGGACTGCCTGCCTTCAGCATCTACGGCCGCAACGTACAGGACATCGGCGATACAACCATCCCCCAGGACGTGCAGGAGAAGCTGCTGCGCTTTGCGCGTGCAGGACTGGCGGCTGCTACTATGCGCGGCAAGTCCTACCTATCAATGGGTGGCACCTCGATGGGCATTGCGGGCTCGATTGTCGACCAAACGTTTTTCGAGAGCTACCTGGGGATGCGCGTCGAGGCCATCGATATGTCAGAGTTTGCCCGGCGCCTCAATGAGAGCATTTACGACCCGGAGGAATTCGAGGCAGCATTAGCTTGGACCAAACAGAACTGCCCGGAGGGAGAGGATGTCAACCCACCTGACGGCCAACGCACTCGCCAGCAGAAAGATGAAGATTGGGCAACGTCCGTCAAGATGGCGCTCATCGCCCGCGACCTGATGATCGGCAACCCGCGTCTGGCGGGTCTCGGGTATGGCGAGGAGGCACTCGGTCACAACGCCATTGCTGGCGGATTCCAGGGCCAGCGCCAGTGGACCGATCACTACCCTAACGGTGACTTCATGGAAGCCATCCTCAACTCATCGTTTGACTGGAACGGCATCCGCCAGCCCTTCATCCTGGCCACCGAGAACGACTCTCTGAACGGGGTCTGTATGCTGTTGGGGCATCTGCTCACCGGCACGGCTCAGGTCTTTGCCGACGTGCGGACCTATTGGAGCCCGGAGGCAGTGAAGCGGGTCAGCGGATATGATCTCGGTGGTATGGCTGCCGACGGCTTCCTGCACCTGATCAACTCCGGTCCGGCAGCCCTGGACGGAACGGGACAGCAGGAGATCGATGGGCAGCCGGCTATGAAGCCTTATTGGGCAATCACATCAGAAGAGGTGCATCGATGCCTACAGGCAACGACATGGCATGCCGGGGTTACCGAATACTTCCGCGGCGGCGGCTGGTCGACGCGCTACACGACGCGCGGCGGCATGCCGGTCACCATGTACCGGCTCAACCTGGTCAAGGGGCTTGGGCCTGCCTTGCAGCTGGCCGAGGGATACACCATCGAGCTGCCGGGCGACGTCCACGAGACGCTTGACGCGCGCACTAACCCCACCTGGCCGACCACCTGGTTCGTGCCACGGCTGACCGTCTCTGGACCCTTCCGCGATGTTTACACTGTCATGGCCAACTGGGGAGCCAATCACGGCGTGATCAGCTACGGT
>JAFGMS010000351.1 GCA_016927375.1 Anaerolineae bacterium | reverse complement strand
TTGTATCTTGACCTTGAGGGTTATTGCCGATTTGCCTGATCGGAGCACCTATATATGGCCCTTCCCCGCGAAATCCCGGAGAGCCGGAAATTCCTATAGGATCAAGCTATGGTATCCACATCCTGCTGTGGTCGCCCAGGTTCATCTTAAGGGTCTTGGGCTTGCGCGTCGAGTGTTTAACGGTCACATGCCGCCCGATCAGGCTGTCTTGAATGCGCAGGGGTACGTCGGCAATACAGCTGTGTTCCAGCACAATGCAGCGCTCGATCTCGCTGTTCTTGATCACAACATCATGGTAAATACTGGTAAAGGGACCAATATAGGTGTTCTCGACGCGAGTGTTCTCGCCCACAATAGCCGGTCCACGAATCACGCTGTTGATGATCTGCGCTCCGGTCTCGACCGTTACACGCCCATCCACCACTGAAACGGCATCGATTTCACCGGCTATATAGGGAGTAAGCTCTTCCAGGACACAGGCATTGGCCTCCAGCATATCGGTAGGCTTGCCGGTATCGATCCACCAGCCATTGTGGACGTATGGAAAGACCTTACGTTGATTGGTCACCAGCCACTGGATGGCATCGGTGATCTCCAGCTCGCCGCGCCAGGAAGGCTTGATGGCATCAACGGCCTCGAAGATATGGTGATCGAACATGTAGATGCCGACCAATGCCAGGTTCGACGGGGGCTGCTTGGGCTTTTCGATCAACTGCTTGATCTGACCATCGCCATTGAGCTCGGCCACACCAAAATGCTCCGGATCGGGCACCTCAGTCAGCACGATTTGGCTGTTCCACTCACTGGAAGCAAACTGCTTGATCAGCGAGCTGATGCCGCCCTCGATGACGTTATCACCGAGGAACATGACGAAGCGCTCATCACCCAAAAAGTCGCGAGAAATCTTGACAGCATGCGCCAGCCCCAGCGGTGCTTCTTGGGGAATGTAGGTAATACCAACGCCCCACCGGCTGCCGTCACCGACCGTTTCTTTAATCTCCGGCCCGGTATCTCCGATGACTATCCCAATCTCGTTGATGCCGGCATCATGTATGGCTTCAACCACACGGAACAGCACGGGCTTGTTGGCAACCGGAATCAGCTGCTTGGCACGTGTATAGGTTAAAGGATACAGACGTGTACCCTTCCCACCAGATAGGATCAGTCCCTTCAAAGCTTTTTCTCCCTGCTTGGCATATAGCTAAAGATGCGATAGGCCAATTACTACAATGATTGGCCGGCAAATCGCCAATCATTCAATCACCAAGATTGTAAGAACTTTGCTAAGCGCAGCCCTTCAATCGTCAATCATCCTTGGTCTGGATTGGTCTTGTTTCCAACATGGAGGCACGAAGCGTCCCTTCATCTGGAGCGTCAGATTGCGGCTTTTCCTCTTCGGAAGAGTTCCGCTCACGCAGTTTCTCGGCAGAGATAAACATCACTGGCTTGGAATCAACGGACGGTTCGCCAACATGAGATAGATCACCTTCATGCACCAGGCCCTCGACATCCTCGTCCGGCTCGTCGCGCCACTTGGGATGGCGGAGCAACTTGGAGAGATCCTCACCGGCCATCGCCCGCCGGATAAGCGCAGCAGCTCGAACGCTACGCCAACGCAATACAGCCCCACCAATATCAGGGTTGGCATGAGCCGGTCCTGAACCAACATAACCAGGCCAGCCGGGCATCTCATAAAGCTGTTTCCATTCAATTGTACGTAACGATTTGTAAGAAGGATCGACCAATTCAGGGCGTAGGCTCAACATCATCGATGTCTCAAACATCGAGGCGTGAATGCTGCCTTTGAGAGCAACTTCCTCTTTAGGATTCAGCGGCCGTCCCAACAACGTTGCCACCCCAGGCGCCATATCAAGCTCAGCCCCGGCCATGACATACCCTGCCGGTTCGAACATCACCAGATTGGGGTAACGTTCCCGCATCTCAGAGCAAATCTCTTCCAGTACAACACACTGCTCAGGCCCACCATGGAAACTGATGGGAAAGAGATAGCGGAAACCATAACGCACCATGTGCCCGGCAACATCAGAGACGATGCTTTTTAGTGTCTCTCGGCTGAGCCAGACGCTCCCAGCCTGTGTGAAGAGATCGCCGCGCCGCAGGTCTACCGGATCGGTGCCAAAGGGAATGAGCGGCATCAGCAGCACGTGCAGATCGTGATCATTCTCCAGCAGCCACGCCGCGGCCGAAAGCGTCACGCCCTCCACAGCGAAGTTATCGGTGCCCAATGGGAGGTGCTCACCATGCTCTTCAAGCATCCCAACAGGGAACAAGACCACCGTTCGCTCCCGATCCAGTGCCCGCAGCCCCTTGAGTGTCAGGTGATCCAGGCGATGAAAGCGCGTATGTGTCAGCAGCGAAGACATCATGTCCCCCTCCTGCTCAGGTTGTTGTAAGAGCATGGTATGATTTTCTCCCACACAGCTACCGGCTTTCAGATGTCAACATTCAGCTTGCGGCAGTGCTCACTACTCAATGCCTTTGCACTCAGGCATAATATCCACCCATCCGGACATCCACCTGAGCATTGGTCAACACCGTACCTACCAGACGGATATTGACCCGCTCCAGCAGCTCTTTAGCTCGCTCAGCATGATCGCGGCGTGTTCTTCCGGCCTTGAGCACCAACAGTACACCATCCAGTCTGGAAGCCAGCAGCGTGGCATCGGTGACGGCAATCACAGGCGGGGCATCAAACAGCACCATATCAACCTCGCCCTTCAATTGCTTGATGATGGCATCCATACGCGGCGAATCAAACAAATCGGCTGGATTAGGAGGCAGTGGGCCGCTGGGCAGCAGGCTCAGGTTCTCCACACCAACATCGACAAGAGGCGTCTTCTTGAGACCCTCCAATATCATGCTGGTCAGGCCAGGCTGCTGCTCCACTCCCCAAATCTCATGCTGGCTTGGGCGTCGCAAGTCGCAGTCAACCAACAGGGTCTTCTTGCCTCCCTGGGCCAGTGTTACCGCCAGATTGGCCAGAGTTGTGCTCTTTCCTTCCTCCGGCGCCGGGCTGGTGACAACCAACGTATGCAAAGGCTCGTTCAATCCGGAGAAGCTCACATTGGTCCGTAGGGTACGGTACGCCTCGCTCGCAGGCGAGCGGGGATTGGTCAGGGTGATCAGGTTTACTTCGGTCATAGGATCCTCACGTTTACAGTCTATAGTGGCTGTCAGCTATTAGCTTTTAGCCATTAGCTATCAGCCATACCATCAGTTATCAGTTGGAGGGATGGCACCCAGAACAGGTAGCTCCAGGAAACGATCCACATCCTCAGGCGAGCGAATAATCCCCGATTCAATGTACTCCAGAACAAAGACTATCGCCAGCCCGACCAGGAAGCCAAAGACGCCGCCGGCGGCTGTATTGACCCCCGTCTTGGGAAAGTCAAGGCTGTAGACCGGATCGTCGATGATAGATGCTTCGATGCGGTCTTCGCGCCGCACCTTCTGATTTTCTTCATTGCGCCACTGAACAAATCGATTAGCCCACTCTCTGGCAATATCGTTGGCCAGGTCACCATTGGGCTGCTCGACCTCGATTTGGATCACCAGCCGCTGGGCTTCACTGGCGATTCTGACATCACCGCGCAGCGCGGCGGGCTCCATATCCAGATCGAGCTTCTCGATCACTTCCTGCGCTCGATAGTTGCTGTCCATCCAGGCCACGTACGAGTCCAGCAGGATCTTGGCCGCCTGAGCCTGTCCAAAATCCGTACGGAGAGGCTGCACCAGAATATTGATGGTCGATTTATAGACCGGTGCACGCTCCTTCATGATCCGGCTGAAGCCAAACGCCGCTCCCGCCGTGATGATGGCCAGCAGCAGCATGATCCAGCCGCGCCGCCTCAATATTCTCCAATAAGCTTGTAGTTGCATAACATCTCCCCAAAAGCAGTGGTTAGTTCTTGGTAATTGGCGACTAAACAACAATTGTTTTTAGTGATTAGTCCTCAGCACATCTCAGCGCCGCGGAACCTCACTCAGTACTTTCATTCCCAACGTTTCAACATCAGCACGGCTGTGCAGCGCCGGGTCCAGATAATCTACCAGAAAAGCCAGCGCCACACCGGCAGCCAACCCCAACCCAAAACGAATCAGCGGGTCCAGACGATTGCTAAGAGGCGGCGGCACTGGTGCGATAGTCGGTTCGTCGAGCGCTATGACGGCCAATCCCCCATCACCCAACTGAGGAAAGAACTCGTCACTGCGTTCCTGCAAGACAGTCGTCACGGCCTCCGCAATGAGTTCGAGTTGTTCAGCATCAGGCCAGCCTATCGAAATCGCTATAACACTGTGTTCGTACTGGGCATGGACTGCTCCCTGAATCGCGCCCGCGGGGATGGTCTCGCCCTGTCTGGCAAGCTCGTCACTGACCGCTTCAGCAAAAGAACTGGTTCTTGACCAATCAGAAAGGGCTCCGACAATATATTCAGAAGTCAGCCACGGGAAGTAGCGGCAGTCCTCATAGCCCGCACGGCAGCGCTCGGGTTCTTGAGCGGCCGTGAAACGTATACTGGTCGAGAACCCCCCACCTGAAGGCGCTTTCAGATAGCTGTAGCCTGCATAGACCGCAGCAGCCAACGCCGGTAAGGCAATCAGCCACCATCGACGCCGGATAATTACCCACAATGCTCGTAGTTCCATAACCTTCCCTCTTATGGCAGATGGCATATAGCTTATGGTATATGCCTAATATCCGCCGCACGCAAAGCCACCCACTTGCACACTTGCTCTAGCGCCGCCCATCGTACCGCTTTTGGACGAAGGCTGTCAACCCCTGCTTGAACACTTCCGCATCAAACCGACTGGCATTGTCACAGCAGCGGGCAGGTTCAAAAGACATCCCGTCGAACTGCTCCAGCACCCGGCACAGACTCTCGACCGTCTGCTCGTCGAAGAACAGGCCGGTCTCACCATCGATCACCGTATCGAGCGCCCCCCCACCCCGGAAGGCGATTACCGGCCGTCCGGCTGCCTGGGCCTGAACAGGTGCGATGCCGAAATCCTCCAGGCCGGGGAAAATGAAGGCCCGGCAGCGCGCCATCAGGTCAGGCAGCTCGGTCTCCGGGACACGTCCGGCAAAATGCACCGTCGGCCCGGCCATAGATTCCAGGCGGGCACGGTCTCGGCCATCCCCCCCGACTATCAGCGGCAGCTCCAGCCTGGTACACGCCTGCACTGCCAGATCCACCCGCTTGTAAGGTATCAGGCGCGAAACGATCAGATAATAATCATCAGGCTTAGCCACCGGCTCATAACGGCTCGTCTCGACCGGGGGATAGATGATAACCGAATCGCGCTGATAATACCTGTCGATTCGTCGCTGAATTGCCGATGATATCGCGACAAAGGCATCCACACGTTGAGCGGCCTCATAATCCCATCGACGCAGCATCGCGATCACCGGTCTGAGTATCGATGCCGCCGCCAAACCCATACGCTCACGCCGGATGTACGCATCGAACTGCCAGACATAACGCGTTGGCGCAAGGCAGTAGCATATATGCGGCGACTGCCCTGTCTGTACCCCGTGGCAGAAACCACTCTTGTTGGAAAGAACCAGATCGTAGCTGCTCAGATCAATATCACCAAAAGCTTTTGGATAAAGAAGCAAATAAGGCTGGTGATTGTGGTGGATGCCCGGCAGACGGTCCATCCACGTGGTGCGAATGTCCCAGGAACGGTAAGCATCGGGCATCAGGTCCGGTGCGTAGATCGACGTATAGACCGGCGACCCTGGATACAGTCCCAGCAGGGCCTCCAGGACATCTTCCGCACCGCCGCGCTGATTCAGCCAGTCATGAACCAGGGCTATCTTCATCAGTTGACCTGATCGCCTTGCGCTTCGGGCAATGAAGAGAGAAGGGATTCGGCCGCCACAGCAACAAGGCGCTCGCGAATCGGCGCAAAGCTGCGGCGATGCAGTAAGCACGGCCTCAGCTCGTCGAGCGCCGCCCGGTGCCGCTCCGTCCCATAACCCTTGTGAGAGGCCAACCCGTAACCGGGGTACTGCTCGTCCAGCTCGACCATCATCCGGTCACGAGCAACCTTGGCCACGATGCTGGCCGCTGCAATGCTGTATGATTTCTGATCGCCCTTCTTCAGGCTGCGTTGGGGAAGCGCCTTCTCAGGCAAGCGAATGTAGTCAATCAATAGGGCCTGTGGAACCACCGGCAGCACTTCCAGCGCTCGATGCATTGCCAGGCGCGTGGCCGGAGCAATCCCCAGCATGTCAATCTCCTCGACAGTCGCCGCGCCAACGCCAACCCCATCGGCAGCATCACAAATAACCTGTTCGAGGCGCTCGCGTTCTCGCGCCGTACACAGCTTGCTGTCCCGCACCCCTTGCAGGACGCTCAGCAAATCGAAGCGTCCCAGGGGCAAAATCACCGCCCCGGCAACTACCGGCCCGGCCCACGCGCCACGCCCGGCCTCATCAAGACCTGCGATGACTGTCAGACCGTCATCACAAAAGCAGCACTCATACACGAGATCGGGAACCGGACCGCTCACACGTCCTCCCGGCGATACAACCCCCGTAAGCCGTTCAACCGGACGAGCAGAACATCCAACACCATCCTGAACGAATCGGTGACCGGGCTCACGCGGCTCTGAGCTTTGTGGTACCAGGTGATGGGAACTTCAAGCAGTCTATGCCCTCGCTGCCTCGCTGCAAACAATACCTCGACATCGAAGCCCCAACCGCCAATCGTCAACAGAGGGAAGACATCCTGCGCCACATCGTACCGGAAGGCCTTGAAGCCACATTGCGTATCTTGAATTCCGGGAAGGGCCAACAATCGCACCAGGAAGTTGAATACCCTCCCCATCAGGTGGCGATATTCCGGCTCGTCGATACGACGAGATCCCGGAGCCTCGCGGCTGGCAATAGCAACATCGTAATCGCTAAGAGCAGGCGGCACAAACTTGCTGATCTCCTCAACCGGCATCGAAAAATCAGCATCACAGAAGATGAGATACTCACCTTTGCCATCCAGCATACCTGCTCGCACAGCCATGCCTTTGCCCTTGCGCGGTTCCTCGAGCAACCGCGCGTAAGCGTGTTCAGCTGCGAATTGCCGGGCGATCTCGCCAGTCCTATCGGTGGAATTGTTATCCACGATGATCAACTCAATGGGATAGCTCTGGCTGGACACAAACGAGGCTACCTGTTCCAGACTTTTGGGTAGGCGATGTTCCTCGTTATGGGCCGGGATGATAATTGAAAGCCGTGGCCTATCTGGCATACTGGTCATAAATACCTCAAATTATTGCGTGAACGACCAAAGGTCGTCGATGACATGAGTGATTGACGGTTGAAGCAAATCGTCGAGACAATTGAACACTCACATAATCATCGATTGTCTTGCTGCTACTGCCTGAATAGAATGTCCATCAGACAGACTCTTCTCTAGCGCATCCCTATCTATCCTGCGTCTACCTCTTATTGTCTCTGCGTGTGGCATCACAGAAACGGGTATCAGGAATAGTACGACGATCGGAATTCCCTGGTCTGAAACCTTCCCGTCAAATGTACATCGACAAA
Organism: Anaerolineae bacterium; assembly: GCA_016927375.1. Classification (GTDB taxonomy): domain Bacteria; phylum Chloroflexota; class Anaerolineae; order Aggregatilineales; family UBA3940; genus JAFGMS01. The sequence continues at coordinate 2,752 of JAFGMS010000351.1, read as the reverse complement.
CCGATTTCTTCCAACCGAGTTGGCCGGACGGCACAATCAGGGGCTCGGCGTCTCCCTCGACCAGTACCAATTCAATATCTCGATATGAAACGGAACAACCCTGTCTTGGCTCATCAATTCCTGAGAAGACATCATTTGAAAGTCCGTGCCCTCATGCAACTCTGCATGCTCCAGCTCATCAGTGATCGGGTAATAGTACACATAGGCCCTGATACGGTTTTCACTGACCCTGGTAATAAGATGAGCCAACTTCGCAGGATCGAGCGTGATAGAGAGCTCCTCCCAGGCCTCCCTGACAGCAGCTTCTTCCGGCTTCTCGCCGTCCTTCTTCCACCCACCAAACAAGCCCCAATAACCCGTGTACTTAGCATCATCGCGCAGCTGCACAGCGATACGCCCATCGGCCGTCTCCAGCAGCAGCAGTGCACCCTCACCGACTATTTCCATCTATCTTTCCTCTTTCCTACGCTCTGCCCCATACAAATCGATATGGAACAGAAGGTGTAACTGCTCAGCTCTTAGCTGTTGGCTCTTAGCTTTTCAAGCTTCGATCTGTGACTTGTAACTCATTACTCATCACGTTTTACATATTTACATATTTACCTTTTACGCATTACCTATAGCTACAGTAGGAAGCGCCAGGTAGCTGATTAGTGACCAGAAGGCTTCTAAGCAGAGGAACAGGCACATCACTCGCCTTCCACCCACTCCGCCGGTGTCAAAATCGACTCAATATATGCCAGCGACACCTTACGCCCGTCCTGGATCGTCTTGCGCTTGCGCAGCGCATGCGGCAGCGTCAGCAACCCCCTCAGCATACCTCGCAGGCGGGCGCGCGCCGCCTCGCCTCGCCAGGCCTTGAGCGCATCCCAGGCCAATCTGAGCTGTGCCCCCACCACTTTCCACCAGTATTTTCGCAGCAGTGGACCGGGATAGTTCTTGGCGATCAGCCACAGGTAATTGCGACCGTCATAGAAACTAGCTGTTGTGCCTCCACCTGTTGCCGCCAACCGATGATAGACTACCGCCCTGGGAGCATATACGCAGCGCCAACCCTTCAGTTGCGCGCGCCAGGCCAGATCAACATCCTCGCAAGAAAAAAAGAAGTCGTCATCCAGCAAGCCAATCTCATCGAGCATAGCTCGGCGGTAGGCTGCCGAGCCGCCGCAGGCGCTGAAGACATATTCCTCTGTATCATAATCGCTGCCCTTCTGCCAGACTCCCCGGTTGCCCGGCGTTCCATCCACACGGTAGAAATCACCAGCGGTATGCAACGTGTCGCGTTGGTCGAAGAGTAGCATCTTGCTGGCAACCAGCCCGGCCTGCGGGTGGCGCTCGAAGGCCGCTACCACCTCGGCTATCCAGGTGGGTTCTACCTCGGTGTCATTATTCAGCAAGATGATGATCGCACCCTGGGCCGCCTGCATCCCGGCATTGCAGGCGCCGGTGAAGCCCCGATTTTCCGGGAGCTGCACCAGCCGTACATGGGGATAGTTTGTCTGCAAAAGCTCCTGCGAGCCATCGCTCGATGCGTTGTCGGCAACGATCACCTCAACCGCCCTGTAAGTCTGGCGATCTAACGCGTCCATGCAGATCGGTAGATGTTCGATCCCATTCCAATTTGGGATGATGACCGAGACTAGGGAGTCATCAGTCACTATTGGGCCTCATACTGCGCGACGTATTCGGCCAGCGCCTCTTGCCAGGGCCGCAGCTCGATGCCGGCAGCCGCCCCAAAGACATTGGCCAGCGGCGCATAGGCCGGAGGCATCGAAGGGCGCACAAAATCGTCCAGACTGATCGGCTCAATAGATACATCTAAGCCTATAAGCCTCAGGATCTCCTGGGCAAAGTGGTAGCGAGAACACTCTCCTGCGTTGGTCAGGTGATAGATGCCTGGTCTGCCAACCTCTAACAGGTCCAGCAAGGCGGCCGCCAAATCGTTCACATAAGTCGGTGAGCTAACTTCATCGGTGACCACCCTCAAACGGCTCCCGCTCCGCGCCCGGGCGATGATCTTATGGATGAAATTGACCCCACCGGACGCATACAACCAGGCCGTCCGCACGATCATATAACGCGGCGCAAGACGCTCCACAACCTGCTCGGCGACATATTTGGAATAACCGTAAGGATTGACGGGATTGCACTGATCGTATTCCTGGTAGGGGCGCTTGGCCCGGCCATCGAAGACCTCGTTCGTACTGATTGCCACCAGCAGCGCATCTACCTCGCGGCAGGCCAGCGCAACATTGTATGTCCCCACCCCATTGATCCGCACGGCTTCCTCGGGGTTTTCGGCACAGTAGTCAACATTAGTCAGTGCTGCTGAGTGGATGACAACATCCGGAGAAAACACCTGCAAGCTCTCCATTACCTGCTCGGCATCCGTCATCTCCCATTCCGGCAGATCGCCTCCGAGAAGGGTATGCCCCTCAGCCACCAGACTGGTCCGCAGCACCTTACCCAACTGCCCTTTATGACCGGTAATGAAGATACGCACGTTGCCACTCCCTTGAGAATAGTTCTTAGTGAGTAACTGCTCAGCTCTCAGCTATTGGCTTTTAGCTGTTAGCTGTTAGCTTTTGACTGTGAACTGTAAACTAAAACTCATAACCCAAGCGATTTGACGTTTAATCGCCCAGCACATCACGCCACGTAGCTGAGCCTGTTTTTCGCACTTTAATTCCATTCGAAAAGGCTGTTTTCACGAGCCTCCGGAGTGGAGTTTACAGTTAACAGTTTATAGTTC
>JAFGMS010000350.1 GCA_016927375.1 Anaerolineae bacterium | reverse complement strand
CAACTTAAGAGCCTCGTATTGCTCGATGATCCGCTTTCAGCCTCGCGAACTGCGTGTCATTCCCGCTTTCGCGGGAATGACAGTAGCTGTAGCGAAAAGGATGATATTGGGCTTAAGTTGACACCTATGGTTGTGAACTAATCGCCAAGAACTAATGACTTATAGAGAAAGAGATGCATATGATCGGCCGAACGTTGGGAAGCTACCGGATCGTTGAACAAATCGGCGTGGGCGGCATGGCAACGGTGTACAAAGCCTACGATCCCGGCACGGATCGGTATGTCGCGCTGAAGGTCCTCCCGGACTATTACTCGCAGGACCCCAAATTCCGCCAGCGTTTCGAGCGGGAAGCCAAAGCCATCGCCAAGCTGGAGCACCTGCACATCCTGCCGGTGCATGCTTATGGCGAAGAAGGCGACACAGCCTACCTGGTGATGCGCTACATGGAAACCGGCACCCTCAAGGACCGTGTCCAGGCCGGGCCGATGCCGCTTGACGAAGTAGGCCGTCTGCTCGCACAGATCGCCAGTGCGCTGGACTATGCCCACCAGCATGGTGTCCTGCACCGCGACGTGAAGCCGTCGAATGTCCTGCTGGATGCGGAAAGTAACGCCTACCTGACCGACTTCGGCATCGCCAAGATGATCGAGGGGACCTCCGAGCTGACCGGCAGCGGGATCATCGGCACACCGCAGTACATGTCACCGGAGCAGTGCCAGGGGCGCAAAGACCTGACCGGGGCGACCGATGTCTACTCGCTGGGCGTGGTGCTCTACGAGATGCTCACCGGGCGCACCCCTTACCAGGCCGAGACACCGCTGGCCATCATCCACATGCAATTAACCAACTCACCACTGCCTCCACCGAGCTCTATACGCGCCGAGTTGACCGAGGAGACCGAGGCGGTGGTCCTCAAGGCGTTGGCACAGGACCCTGACAGCCGTTGGCCCACCTGCGGAGCAATGGCCAAGGCTTTTGCAAAGGTAGTAGTGGAAGGCCAAAAAGCTACACGTCCCTCAGCGCCAACCAAAGAAGTGTCCCTACCTGCGGCCCCGCTCACCGAAAAACTCGCACTCGAGGACGATCTGGCCACGACCATGCCCGCCTTCGTGGAAGACAAGAAAGATGTTGCTGCAACAGATGCAGCTGCAGCCACGCCCCAGGTTGCCGGGCACCGCCCTCCAGCCTGGGTCCTGGCATTGGCCGCTCTGTTGATTATCGCCGTCGTGCTTGTCATCACCTGGCAATCAGGGCTCTTTGGTCGCCCGCGCGTGGTTGTTGCTTGCGAGGAAGACCATGCCCTGTGTGTTGGTCGCCTCGGAAAGGAGCCTCGCGTCATCTTTGCCGATGAAAGGCTGTTGGTAGGAGGCCCGACCTGGAGCCCAGACGGCAAACAGATTGCCTTCCATGCCCGTAAACCCGGCGAAGACCGCGATACTATTCACATCATCAACGCTGATGGCAGTGAGCTGCGTAGGCTGTCGGATCTATGCAACGATATCAACCCGGCCTGGAGCCCGGATGGAGATTGGATTGCCTTCCACAGCTGTGCCGAACTGGTCCTGATGTCCACCGATGGTTCCCGAGAAGTTCATCTAGGTAATGAGTGTGCGCTGATGCCTCAATGGTCGCCGGACAGCTCCTCGATTGTCGTCTCGGTGGGACTGGAGGGAAGGTGCGCCGATAAGCGCCCCCTCGCACGTGAAGTACGCGTCATTTCACGCGATGGTAAAATGGCCAAGCCGTTGGTGACAACAATCTTCGAGGGAGAGCAAGCCACCCTCGCGGTAGCCTTTAGCCCGGACGGCAAACAGGTGGCTTATGTAGACGAGAGAGGCCAGGCCTGGTTAGTCCCGGTAGAGGGAGAAGAGAAGCCCATCCGAATAGACAACTTCCCATTCGAATGGACGGGAAAGGTATACCCACAATGGAGTAAGTGATAAAAGGCAGTTTACAGTTCAGTTTACAGTGAACAGCATTCAGTCGCAGATTCATGACCGCAAGTGGACATGTGGGTAAGCATGCAGGTTAGAAGCCATACACCATCAGCTATAAGCCATCTGCCATCAACTCAGCAATACCCGATACACATCCCAGGTTCTTTCCGCCGCCCGTGCCCAGGTGAACTTGCCGGCATGGGCGATGCCTTTTCCTCGTAGGTTGTTCCGCAGCACCTCATCAGCCAACAGTCGGCCAAGAACGCTTGCCATTTCCTCCACATCGAGCGGGCTGACCAGCAGGGCTGCCTCGCCGGCCGCCTCCGGGAGAGACGAGATATTCGAGGTGATGACCGGTACGCCGCAGGCCATCGCTTCCAGCACCGGCAGGCCAAACCCTTCGTACAACGCAGGGTAGGCAAAAACGGCCGCCGCACGATACAGAGCGGGCAAATCGACGTCGTCCACGTAACCGGTGAACACAACCCGATCTGCAATCCCCAAATGGGCCACCTCGCCCTGCACTGCTTCGTAGGCCCAACCCTTCCCACCGGCGATGACCAGGCTGGCATCTGTTTGCAGTTTGGCAAAGGCCTGCACCAACCGCAGATGGTTCTTGCGAGGCTGCAATGTACCCACTGTCAGGATCAGCGGCGTATCGGGCAGTTTGTACTTGACCCGGATAGACCTCTCCTCGCCACGATGCTTGAAATACGACGAAACACCCGGCTGGATGACTGTTATCCTGTCAGGATGCAACCCGTACAATTCGATCAGATCGCGCCGGGTGGCTTCGGATATGGCGATTACCCGATCCGCGCGCCGCGCCGACCTGGGCACAACCCGCCGCAGATAATTGAGCATACCGGGCATGGTCTCTTGCGGGTAATGCTCGAAAGACAGATCATAGATGGTCACGATGGACCGGGCGCGGGGCAGCACGGGCGGCAAAGCAAAATCAGCGGCATGAAGGAGATCGAGCCGGCCAGTCCACAGCTCGATGGGCACAGGCAGCCGCAGGCGGTGCCAAAGACGGGCATGGCTGCGCTCCGAGAGCGGCGAGGGGCAGTAGACACAGCCGGGCGGCGAGGAGGGCATCTCAGCATGATGTGCCCCCGCGACAAATAACCGCAGATCCTCATCTTCCACACGGGCAGGCGAGACAGCCATCGCCGCGACCAGCTCGCGCACATAACGGCCAATACCCGCCGACTGGTGGACAGCAGCAGTGTAATCGATGCCTATGTGCGAAAACGAGCGTCCATTCACTTCGCAATCCCCACGAAGACGCAGATTACAACTGCGCTCCTACCAACAGATAAGCATATTGCCCCAGCCAGACTGCGACCGTCGTATTGGCGGCTACAAGGAACGGAACCTGTATAAGCCCGCTGGCATCAGCAGCTGCTCCATCGCGCATGTCTTTATCTTGACGGCGAAAGACCATCACGACCCCAAACAACGTGACCAGGAGCACCGCAAACCACCAGGGGAACACGCCAAAAACCAATGAGACAATCAGTAACAGTACACCAGTTGCCACACAGCCCCAAACGAGAAAACGCGTGATACGTAGTCCAACCAGGATAGCCGTGTTTTTGAGTCCTGCCGCTTTATCCATCTCGTAATCCCGGATCTGGTTGTAAAGCTGGCCGTACACAGAGAACAGGATTATAGAGAAAACCGGTAACCAGCCCCACCCTGGTACAGGGTTATAGGCAAAGTGTCCGGCCAGAATCAGCAAGCCGCCCAACATCAGCCCGTGCGAAATCACATCGACCACCGGCCAGGCCTTGAGACGCACTCGTCTCCACGAATAGGTATGTGAGAGCAGCAGTGTGGTTCCGCCGATGCCTAACGTCCAGGCCCCACACAGTGCGAAGAGCAGCACAGCTCCCGCCACGATTAATGTCGAAAATGCCCACCCGGCCCTGGGCGATATCTCCCCGCAGGTGATAGCATTGCGGGCAGCGCGCTCCGGTTCAAGCGCGTCATCAAGCGCATCCTCAATATCATTGATCATAAAGGCATAGGAGACAGCCAGACAGTTGGCGGCAATAACGGCCAGCAGCCGCCAATCCAGCGGCCGATGCGCCAGCAGCGCGCCCACTGCCGTAAGCGGAACAGTAAATGGTAAATGCTCTCGCCAACGGGTAAGGCGAATAAGAGACGATAGGCGGTTTGGCTGGACAGGCTGCATGAAGAGCTCCTTGAATAGCGGCCGCTTTCAGCAGCCAGATTGAGTCAAAACCAGATGCCCAGTATAACTTGATCTTATAGGAATTTCCTTTTTTGACCCGGTCTACGTTTAAGTTTCCGAGCTGTGAAAAGTAGTTCACAGTCTACAGTT
>JAFGMS010000349.1 GCA_016927375.1 Anaerolineae bacterium | reverse complement strand
GATTACGGATGAATATCGACGGATGGATACCCACCCGTAACCAGCGCAGGCGGGAGGAGGTTGTGCTGTTCCCCAACCCCTGACCCCTAACCCCGTTTGTTAACTTGTCATAAATAGGATGAGGTGATGAGGAATAGTGGTCAAGAGATTGAACAACAGGCATATGTCATCAGCCTTCCGCTCCGATTCGCCGACCTGAGCCCGAACTCGCTATACTGATGGTATGGCACGACAGACTCTTCGATGGCTCACACACTGGGACTGGTCGCTCTTCTGGCGGGGGTTCTGGTCAGTTGTCTTACTGGGTTTGTTCCTGATCGGCGTCCCCGGTGCGCGGCCTGATCCTTCCAGTGATGATTTCCAGGCCCTTGGGCTGGCCCGCGACCACCTCTTCGATTTCGTCGAGTGGGAGGCCGGTACGCTGCTCGATAAAGCGGCCAATGATGCTCTCGGTCTTCAAAGTTACATGACCGAGGACGAGCGCATCCAATACGTCAGTGATTACCTCACGCTGGTCAATGAGATTACCGTACTTGAGCAGCAGGTTGCGGACATCTACATTGACCCGTCCGTCGATGATCCCCAGGAGGTCAGTGCCGCTCTAAGGGACCGGCGAGACAGCTTGAGGGCTGAGCAGGAGCAGCGCCAGGCGCTGGCCGAAGCCATCGTTCAAGCGCAGGTCTCCGGCATGTTAGCCGAGCAGGGGCTTGGGGTGGGTGGGCAGGTGCTGCCGCCGGTATCGATTCGCTTCGCCAGGCTGCCGACCATCATGATCATCTCGCCCCGCGACCATATTGAGCGTACAGGTTCATATGTGCTCGAACACGGCCTGACGGTGGACCAGATGGAGATCATCGAGGGCAGTGTTGATGAAGAGCTCGATGTCTCTTCGCTGATCGTTCCCCTGGGCGGGCTGGCGGTCTACCCGGCTATGCTGATCGAGACAGGTTATGCTCCTCATGTCTTTGAGATTGCCGCTCACGAGTGGACGCATCATTATCTGACTTTCTACCCGCTTGGCTTCAACTACGGCGTCACACCGGAGCTGTACACGATGAACGAGACGGTGGCCAGTATCGTTGGCAAGGAGATTGGCTGGGCCGTGCTGGATCGATATTATCCCGAGTATGCCGGGCCTCCCCCTGATTGGACGCCTGCCCCGGTCGAGGAGACCGAAGAGCCGTCACCCGAGGAACTGCCTGCTTTCGATTTCCGCGCGGAGATGCATAAAACCCGGGTGCGCGCCGACGAGCTGCTGGCGGCCGGGAAAATCGGCCAGGCAGAGCAGTATATGGAGGAACGGCGCGTGTATTTTATAGAGAACGGCTACCGGATTCGCAAGCTCAATCAGGCCTATTTTGCCTTCTATGGTCTCTACGCCGATGAACCCGGTGCGACCGGCTCAGACCCCGTTGGCCCGGCCATCCGCGAGCTGCGCTACTACAGCCCATCGCTCCTCGATTTCGTCAAAAGTATGCGTGGCATGACTTCCTTTACACAGATCCGGGATGCGTTGGAAGAAGCCCTTCAGAAGCGAAATTCCGTAGGGCGCCAGTCAACAATCGGCTTCTAGTGCAGTTTGGCAAAAATAGCTAGGCAGTAAGGAAACCTTCCCTGCCCAACTGCTTAAGTATTTCGGGGTAAACAATCACTACGGGTTTACTTACGCCCCGAAATACTAGCTCCTAGCCCTGGGCTGGCGGTTGTGAGCGTGTCACTACAAATGATGGCCGCTGTGGTAGGGCTTTTTCATTCTTATCAAACAAGGGCTCAGAGCTCATGCTCTCAAACAAGGAAGTCTTTGTCCTCCCCTGCTGTACGGAGGAGATGCCTCGTGGAACGAGGTAGAGGGGTGCAAGCGCACAAAACCCGCAGAATGAAAAGACCCTAGCCACTGAGGTAATTAGACTGTTCTTGGCCAAAACTGTATACTGTTGTCAGTTGGGGTGCCTGAGCAGCATATTCTGTCGTTTTTAGCTCGTTGCTCATGACTCATCACTCATAAATAATCACTTGTTGCTCGTTACTCGTTAATATCACCAACGGATTTGTCCATGCGCAAACAAGCCTTGCTCATCTCTTCCTTTCTGCTCCTGACTGCTCTGGCCTGTGGGACGACTGCCCCCCCGGCCAGTTCGTGGCCAACGCCAACCCCCTTTGTGCCTAAAACATTGGAGATACCGGATGTCTCGCCGACCTCGCAGCTCGAGCCCAGCGAGACTCCTTACCTGTCGCCCTGGCCGCTGCCTGCGGATCTGTTCTATCTGAACGATGCCGGACAGATATGGCGCCAGCCTTATCTTGGCGATGAGAGCGCTGCCTATCTTGTCACCCGGGCGGAAGAAAAAGTATATGACTTTGCTGTTGCTCCTGGCGGCGAATGGATACTGTACCGTACCGACGGCGGGGTAGGTGTCCGTCCGCTCGACGGCTCGCAAGGGCAGGTGATAGCCCAGGATGTTGGTAAACCCGCTATTGCGACCCGTGGCCGCACATTAAGCTGGTCACCTGATGCTGCCCGTGTGGCTTACCTGACCGCAACCGGTTTTCAGGTGTATATTCCCGGCGCGGATGAGGATCTCCAGCCGCTGATCTTCGATGCCCAGCTGCCCGATCCGTCCATTGTCGATCTGGGGTGGTCGATGGATGGACGTTGGCTGGTCGCCTGGCTTGCCAATGGCCTCGCTTCGCTGTGTGATACCGGCGATCTGGTATCTTTGCGCTGCGTCGACCTGGGGGCTCTGAACAGCTACGTCTGGTTGGCCGATGGACGACTGGCGTTTGCGCCGGCCGAGGGCGGCCTGGCGCTCCTCGATCCCGAGGACCTTGACTCGCGCATTTTCATGATCCCGCAAGACAGGTACGTCGATCTTCTCTTCCAGCGATCTGACGAAACGATGGTCTTCTTCTTACACGATAATGGTGTCGATCAGTCCGGCTTCCTTCAGTTGGGCGTCCCTTCCGATGAGAGCTTTAGTCAGGAAGGTATGGTCCCGATTCAGACTGAGGGTCTTTCCTGGGATGTGATCGGTGGGCGGTTGGTGGCCCCTGGTCAGGACCAGACTGTTCTCTTCTACGATCCTGTCACTGGCGCTGAGGGCCAGATCGCATCCACCGGGGTGCCAACCAGCATCGATTGGAGCGACCCGCCCCCGCGTGGCGTGACCAGCCTGCCCCTGGCCGCGGATCTGTATTTCCTGGCCTCTCAGGCTGGGGTTGTGCAGGTATGGCGACTGCCCGCTGACGGCGACCAGCCTGCGTCGATCACCAATGCCGGCGCTGACATATTAGCCTACGATGTCGCTCCCGGCGGAACACAGATAGCCTATGTCAGCGGCGGGACGGTCTATGTGGGCCCGCTCAACTCACCCGATACCAAGGATATGGCTGTTGTTGCCCCCGATGCCAACTCGCCGACCGGCACGCCGGCCTTTTCGTCTGATGGTAATCGATTGGCCTACGCCAATAACGGCATCTGGATGCTTGATGTGAACACAGGCCAGAAGCGCCGCCTGGTATCCGACGTGACCCCCGAGTCGCCCGATCAGCGGCAGGTTTTCGATGAGCCTCGTTGGTCGCCGGACGGGCGCTGGCTGCTGGTCAAGGCCAACTTCTTCCAGGGATACGATTACGCCCTGCTGTCATCTACCGGAGGTCTGGCGCCGATCTTTCTCAACCAGTACAACACCTACGCCGAGTGGAACGCTGATAACACGGTGTTGGTGTACAGTGATGGCAGTGCCTTCAGCCAGCCTGGGCTCTCAATGGTGATGCCCAGCCGGACCCCGGTGGTGACTTCTTTGATCGATCTGCCTATCCTGGACGTGGCGCAGCGCCCCGATGAGCGTCTGGCTTTTCTGCGCGCGCCCGGGCCATTTGCCCTCGGGCCCACCAGCGTCAAGGTGTTCAGCGCAGCCATCGATGGAACAGACGTGGTGGCCGAGACAGGTTCGTTGGTGTTGGAGCAGCCGCGTCTCTCATCAGATGCGATCATGGTGGCGGGTCTGGTCCAGACCCGGCGCAATGCTCTGGGGCGTGTCTCCGGTAGCCTGATGGTCATCAATCCGGCCACCGGCCAGACCTTCGTCCTGGAAGGCATGCCTGAGGTCTACGCTCTGCAATGGGCACGGTAGATGAAGCTTGTCACAGATTTAGCCGTCGTACCGGTAAGCCTGGGAAGTTTGTCCTTGATGATCGCTGCCCGGTTCTACAGAAAGGCGAGCTAAATGAGTCTTGAAGACTCTGCTGATCGTCATCTCGATCAGGCCCTCCTTCACTACAAGGAAGAGGATTTCGACCAAGCTCTAGAGGCATGCGAGCTAGCCATCGAAATCGAGCCCTACCTGGCCGATGCCCATAATCTCCGCGGCCTCGTCCTGGAAGAGCTGGATCAACCGCTGCGAGCGCTCAGCGCCTACAAAGAAGCCCTCTTTCTCGACCCGGACCATGTTGAGGCCGAGGAGAACCTGTCCGCGCTGAGAGCCGCGCTGGCTGAACAGAGTGGGTTTGTCACCATTGCCGCATTCAGCCATCCGATGCAGGCCCAGATTGTGAGAGGCAGGCTTGAGGCAGAGGGTGTCCCGTCCTTTGTGGCCGACGAATCCACTGTTACGGCCTTTTGGCTTATTTCCAATATGGTTGGAGGTGTCAAGCTTCGGGTTAAGGGCGAGGATGTTGAAAAAGCCCTCGATATCCTTGCCCAGGAGCCGGAGCCTATTGAGTGGGATGAGGAAGATGTTACAGACGAAGAGGCAGAAGTGGATGACTATGATGGGCCGGAAGAATGTCCACACTGCGGTTCGATCAATATCCGGTACGAGAAATACAACATTCGCCTTGCTTTCCTTTCATGGCTGCTGCTGAGTGTTCTCCTGCCATTCCTGAAAAAGGAATGGCACTGCCAGGATTGTGGGCATATCTGGAAAGAGTGACTGGACTTTCGCCCCAAACATATGAACGTTCCTGTAGATTCACTGCAGGCGGACTCATTCCGAGCGGGCCAGAAGATACAGTCCAATTGTGCCTCCTCCCACAAAACTGATTTGGTCGATATGTAAGCCATTCTGTGCGAGCAGCGGCGGCAAGCCTCCGTTAGCCATGAAGCTCCGATAGTTCCTGGTATGCTCCCGATCTGCTACATTTTCGATAAGCACCGTGGCGGCTTTCCACAGCCAGCCGATCAGGAATCGCGATGATCCCACGTGGTAATCGATAACCAAAAAACGCCCTTCCCGCTTCACAACACGCCTGACCTCAGCCAGCACCGGGGATCGCGCCGCATCAGGCAGCGTGTGCAAGACAAATACAGCCTGAACGAGATCAAATGACCGGTCGAGAAAAGGCATATGAGCGACATCTCCCAGACAAAAACCGGCCTGCCCTGCAAGCTTTTTCTGGGCAACGTTCAACATCCCTGGTGATAGATCTATGCCAAATACCTTATATCCAGCTTTCTGGTAGATGTTTAGATGCGACCCTGTGCCACATCCCACATCGAGGACGGAAGCGTCATCACGAAGAGAGACCAGCTTCATGCCCGTAGCCCTTATGCCACGAACAAGCGGCTCGATGATGCAATCATACGTCTTTGCTGCCTCGATGTCAGAGGCTTCTCTTAAACGCATTGTTTCTCCCGGTTAGTCGGATATCTCTTTATTCTGATCGATTATGTGGGAATATCAGGCACCCAGCATTTCCCGGCAGCAGTTTAATGTACAATCAGGAAACACAAAAGGCAAGCAGCAGCTTTGAAGCATGTGCACGCAAAACATGCCAGGCGGTAGGAATGCTCGTTTTCTGATTCACCGCAGAGCCCGCAGAGAAAAGCAAAGAAAGAACTCTATGTACAAACAGTTTCAGTGCTGGTGACGGATATGTATCCGTCACCCGTACTTGCCGGATTTTAATCCGACGACATGCTCAAAATGCCAGGATCTATTGGGGTGATAACACTCGCAGATTAAAATCTGCACTTTACCGGTTACGGATGAATATCCGTAACCAGCGTCGAT
>JAFGMS010000348.1 GCA_016927375.1 Anaerolineae bacterium | reverse complement strand
TCCGACCGTGCGCACACTGACGCTTCGCCCAATCTATTTTCATACCAGGGGCGCAGAGGACAGAGAGAAAAACAAAAAGGAAACCTCGGCGTCTCTGCATCGGCGTGTCCTCTCCCGACCTTCTCCAAACCAAACAAGCGGATTTTGCGTGCATAGGCTCCAGCTGTTTCGTACCCGAGCGGGCTTTGATATGGCATAATAGGTATATTGAGACCTCTTAAAACACCAACCTGGGTAACTGAACTTGGCACATTCTTCATCGCCTAAACCGATCCGCGTCCTCATGATCTCCAAAGCCTGTGTGATCGGCACCTACCAGCGCAAGTTGGAGGAGATCGCCAGGCACGACAACATTGACCTGACCGTCATCGTCCCACCGGCCTGGAAAGACGCGCGTGGGATGCTGCCTCTGGAACGGGCCTATACTTCAGGCTACCAACTGCTGGCCGAGCCGATCCGCTTCAACGGTAGCTTTCATCTACACTACTATCCCACGCTGGCTCAACGCATCGCTGATGTTCGCCCTCATATCGTCCACATCGATGAAGAGCCCTACAACCTGGCGACTCTTCATGCCTTGCGTCTGGCACGCCGGGCTGGAGCTAAATCGCTGTTTTTCACCTGGCAAAACATCGACCGGCGCTACCCGCTGCCCTTTGCCTGGGTGGAAAAATGGGTGCTCAGCCGCATCGACCATGCCATTGCAGGGACACAGGAGGCTGCTGAGGTATGGGAGAAGAAAGGCTATTCAGGCCCAATGACTGTCATCCCCCAATTTGGCGTCGACCCGGATATCTTTGCACCCGATTCCACCAAAGAGGATGCCCCGGCGGGCGATAAACCTTTTGTCATTGGATATGCGGGCCGGCTCGTCCCAGAAAAGGGGCTCGATTTAGCCATTGACGCAGTGGCGCGGCTGCCGGGTAAGTGGCTGCTATCTATCGCCGGAGATGGGCCGGAGCGCGAGCGGCTTAACGAGATGGCCGGGCTGTATAACATCGGAGGGAGTGTTCATTTTCAGGGGCCAGTCTTTTCAGCCGGCATGCCCGATTACTACCGGAGCCTCGATGCACTGGTTCTGCCCGCCCGCACAATGTCCAACTGGAAGGAGCAGTTCGGGAGGATGCTGATCGAGGGGATGGCCTGTGGCGTGCCGGTTATCGGAGCACGTTCAGGTGCCATCCCCGAGGTTATTGGTGATGCCGGGCTGACCTTCCCAGAGGGCGACGCCAATGCACTGCGAGACTGCCTGCTTTCACTCATCGAGCACCCGCGACTACGCAAGCAGCTCATCGAGGCCGGGCGCCGGCGTGTGCTGGAGCACTTTACCCAGACACAAATTGCCGATCAAACAGTTGAGGTGTACCGCAGCATGTTCGCCTAGCGCTCCAACGTCGAAAAAGGATCTTCACGGGATTTTTGCCGGTGTCGGCAGAGATGACTGATAAGCATTTTGCCAAAAGTTGTGTACAATGAGGACAAGGATAACTCTTGTTTCGCAATGAGCATGGATACTGTCTTTTTAGTAAGATGGAAACGTGCAGGCAAAACGGTTCTCGGATAAGCGCCACGGAGCAGAAAGTGCCTTTTCAGATAGGTTGGCTTGATGAGAAGTCGCATATCTATGACATTATCCTCTCCGATCCGTTTACCAAGACCGATTAGGCTCGATTCTTTGAGGAATTCTTTCGCTTCATAGATGCAGCTTCCACGTTGGTCGCCGTTTGTGTCCATAGTTGAACGTTTGGCTCACCAGGAGCTTTACCTTGAATACACAAATCTATCAGGATCCTATGTTGGTTATGGCCAATGCGCAGCTTGAAAAGGCTGCTTTACAGCTCGGCCTTGATGCTGGGATGCAAGCCTTGATGCGCACCCCGGAGCGCAAGCTCGAAGTATCACTGCCGATCAAGATGGACGACGGCTCGATCCAGGTTTTCTCCGGTTTTCGGGTCCAGCACTCGACAGCACGTGGCCCCTCTAAGGGCGGTATTCGTTATCACGCCAATGTAACCGCTGAAGAAGTACAGGCCCTTGCTACGCTAATGACCTGGAAGTGCAGTGTTGTTGGTATTCCCTTTGGTGGTGGCAAGGGGGGAGTTGCTGTAAATGTCAAGACCCTGTCGCCTAGGGAGCTGGAATGTCTTACTCGCCGGTATGCTGCCAGTATTATGTCGATTATCGGTTCGCGTCGCGACATTCCTGCGCCGGATGTGGATACCGATGCGCAAATCATGGCCTGGTTTGATGACACGCTCACCGTATTCCATGGTTATGCCGACCCTGCTGTCGTAACTGGTAAGCCGCTTGGTCTGGGTGGCTCGCTGGGACGCGATGAAGCCACCGGGCGCGGGCTGGCGCAGTGCACCGGCTTTGCGCTTGAAAAGATGGGCATCGATCCCACCCAGGTCACAGCTGCCGTGCAAGGCTATGGCAAAGTCGGTCGATTTGGTGCGGAGATTTTGCAAAATGAGTATGGTTGTAAGATCGTGGCAGTCAGCGATATTTCTGGGGCCTGGCACTGCCCTGATGGCCTCGATGCCAATGACCTCAGCGAGTGGGTCCGGACTCATGGCGGCTTGCTGGAGGGCTACGAGAACCACAACCCACAGGCTCAGCTCATCACCAACGAGCAATTGCTGACACTCGATGTAGATGTGTTGGCTCCCTGTGCACTTGAAAGCCAGATCACCGAGCGCAACGCCGGAGACGTCAGGGCCAGTTTGATCGTCGAGGGCGCCAATGGTCCCACAACAGTTGAAGGCGACGAAATTCTCAAACAACGCGGCGTCATGACAATTCCCGACATTCTCGCTAATGCCGGTGGCGTTACCGTCTCTTACTTTGAGTGGGTGCAAGGCTTGCAGTTTCAGAAATGGGAGCTTGAGGAAGTGCGCAAGCGCCTGTTTGGGGTCATGAAGGAATCGTTCGAGACTGTGTGGTCGATCAGCCAGAATTATAAAATCGGGATGCGTGAGGCGGCCTTCATGGTTGCGGTGGATCGCGTGGCAAGTGCTATCCAAATGCGCGGCCTGTTTCCTTAAAGAGGTAGCTTGTCTATTGATTGGGGCTGCTGGACAGGGCCCTTCATGCAGTCAGCAGCAGGCAAACCGCTACCTGTTGCGAATTGCGTTAATTGATTCATGGACCGCTCACAGTTAGCTATTAGTTGGAAAAAGCTGCGATAAAGAAAGGTATGATGAGGGCAACACAAGCTATGCTAAAGCCGATCACCATCAGGGCAATGTGAACCCAGAGTACGGCTTGCAAGCAGCCCACATTGCGGGTGGCGATCCCCATACTCTGATCGCGGCGGGCATTGCCGAGAAAGACAATATTGACGATCAGGCCGATAAGCCCAAAACCGACGTAGTATAAGACCAATGTGATGAGGGCCTCGCCGAGATAGTCCTTCTCAGGGCGCTGAGCGTAAAGTGGGGAGGGTTGATAGGGTCCATAAGGCTGCATATATCACCACTCAAGTAGCATAATGGAAGGAAAAGCGCATAGGCTCAATTATACTCAAAATGCTAATCTGAACATCATGGCTGCTGATAGCTCAATCCTCGATGCTATCCACTGGTCTGAGCCTGCGCCGGAATACAAGCAGCACAAGACAGAGCACAACCGCTACGCCCAAAAGCACGACCAGCAGCAGAGGCATATCATAACGGACAATATAACGGGTGATCATCACCCCATTGGCGGGACGGAGCTCGACAGTGTGATGACCGTACCACCCTCGCCAAGTGACGCGCTCCTCATGCCTGCCCACCCTGATAAACTGCCCACCGTCCACCCTATAGGTGATGTCACTGTTGGGAACTCCCGATGGTCCAAAGATGATCTCAAGAGAGGTTCCCTTAAAGGTGAGTTCAACGGTTTCAGCACCGCCTTTCACCGTCTGCATACCCCCATTGGCAGGCTCCCAGCCCCGACCGTATGTCACCGCCCAGTGGTCGGCCGCGTGATTGCCCAGGTACATCACCGGCGGCTGGTGGGTATAGGTCTTCATCGAATCATAGATTGGCATCAGGTTGAAGTCCGGATCGGCCATCTGGAAGTAGGCTTCCGGCTGCTGTGCGCGCAGCCAGCTGTCATCAGCGCGCTTGAAGTACCACAGGTTGATCACGCCCACCCAGGGCCATTCCTCCTGGGCCCGCTGGTAGGCCATCGGTGCCCAACGGGCCTGCTGTTCGAGCGTCACCCGCCCATAACGTGGCTCGACACCCTCCGGTGCGGCATTCCAATTCATCTCGCTGATCCAGATCGGCTTGCGCTCATCCCCGTTGCGCACCATGATGTCGCGGATAAACACGTTGTGGGCATAGTTGACCACCATGGGCCGCATGCGCTGATCGGTTGGCCCCGACCACAACCCATAGCCCTGCATTGAAAGAATATCGAAGCAGTTGCCTGCCCCGGCATCGTACATACGCTGTAGAAAGATGTAATCGTTGAGATCGCGCTCAGAAAGCTCGATAGTCGCAGCCAATGCGCCGCTGAGGATCACTGCGTCTGGGTCTGCTTCTTTGACAGCCTTATAGGCGCGGCACAACAGGTCGGTATAGGCTTCCGGATCGACTGCCTGCTCGCCCCACTCAGGGTAGATGTTCGGCTCATTCCACAACTGGTAGTAATGGATACGCCCTCGATAGCGCTCCGCCAGCGTGGCGGCAAAGCGTGCATAATCGTCGAAGTCATCGGGAGGGGCGAAAGAGCCTGTCTCTTCTTCAGGACGCGCCCGGGTCCAGGCCGGCGTGCTGCTGATCCGGGCGACGATCTTCAGGTCGTACTGCTCAGCCAGATCGACGATATGATCGTACTTGGCCCAGGCATCGATGCCGTCAGGATTGTTGCGACGGTCGATGAAATCACCCCGTCCCGCTATCTCGATGTCCTGCCAGGGGAACTCCTGTCTGATCCACTGAAAGCCTGCCTCAGAAATCAGCCTGGCAGACTCTTCGCGTTTGGCAGGCTCGACCTCATGCTGTAAGAAAGTGTTGATCCCGAACGGATTACTCCCCGTGTACTGGATGGCAGCATGGGGACGGGTCTGCAAGGGAGGGTGTGTGAGGTTAAGACCAAGCTGGCCAACCCCCAGGATTTGAGAACTCAGTTCTTCTTCGCCAGTCAAATTGAAGGCAAACCGGCTCAGTGCGTCACGGCCAAAATAGCCGCCCGTTCCCACAAGCACAAGAATGACAACAAGTACCAAAAGAAAGCGTAGTATTTTCATGGCGGGCGATTATACCCGGCAAGGTAAGAAGCGGCGAAGGATGATGGAATTGTAGCCTTTTGGACAGCGAATTTAGTCCGTGGCAAGGTCTCGTTTGCCGGCTGTGTTATGTGCTGCGCGGATCGGTTCGGGCAGGCGGTATCGAGTGGCGCAGCGCAGCACCAGCTCGCGCGCCGTATCGAGTGTGGCCCGGTGTCCTGGTGAAGTGTAAACCGGCTTGACATTCGTTCTTGTCCTTAATACCGCGCCAATCTCCTCGCCGCGATGCATAAGCACCGAATACGATCCCTTCTCCGCGCCGACTTCCCCGTATTGCCCGCACAGCCGTGTTTTACCGCAGCCGACAGTTGGGGCATCCAGCCACAGCCCAATGTGGGCAGCAATACCGAAGCGCCGAGGATGGGCGATGCCCTGGCCATCGAAGATATAAGCATCGGCTTGATGCTGAAGTTTCTTATAGGCTTCCAGTATCACCGCTCCCTCCCGGAAACCCAGCAGCCCAGGGATGTAGGGAAAGGTGGTAGGCATTGTGGCAGTGGCTGCCTCGATGATCTGTAGGTCGGGGAAAGACAAGACCACAATGGCGGACTGGCTCACGTCGTTCTTGACACTCACATCTACCCCGGCAACCAGCTGGAGGGTCTCGAAGTTGATTGGTGTTTGCGTGTCCACCTGCTCGACCAGCTCTCGCTGCAGGGCGATGGCATCTTTTGGCGTCAAATTCCAGGAATGAGAGAGATTTTTCATCAGAATGAACCTTTGTAGATATAGCGGTTAGCTATCAGTATTAAGCGCTCAGCTTATGGCCGAGCTGAGCAGCGAGGAGGCCACGTAGGGCCGGTCGTTGACGTACTGGTCGAGCGCAAAGCCAGCGCGTTTCGACCGCCGC
>JAFGMS010000347.1 GCA_016927375.1 Anaerolineae bacterium | reverse complement strand
GTGGTTCCCCTTTGGTGGTGGTTACCAAAAGTTCACCACAGATCCGGTGTTTTGTCACTCTTCCCCCCAACCTTTACATACGCCCCACTCGCAGATTAAAATCTGCACTTTACCGGTTACGGATATTCATCCGTAACCGGCGTCGATGCGGAGCATTTGTCCAATGTGACATTGTCAAGCCACTGAAAATTACTTTCTAAATTCCGAGCTATCCACCCCCAACTTGAAACACACCTGTTGATCAGTCGATACTTTCCAAAGGTAGCTGGCCTGACTATACTGATGTTATGGGATACTCATGATATATCTAGATGATCTTCGCAATGCAACAGGCGGGCAGCTGTTTGGGGATGCTTCCGCTGATCGTTTCACTAGTTTTTGCCGAGACGTGAATTTGGTCAAGCCCGGAAGTTTGTACATTGCGCTTCGGACCGAGACCGGCGATGGACATCGGCTTATTGAGCAGGCAGTGAAGGCCGGTGCGGCCGGTGTTTTATGCCAGGAACCTCCCACTTGTGATGTGAGCCGGGTCACAGTCGTTTTGGTTGGTGATACGACAGTTGCGTTGGGGCAATGGGCAGCCTATGTGTTGCGTCAATACGGAACAACGGTTATTGGTGTCGCGGGCTTGCTCGGAAAGAGCAGGGCCTGTGAAGCAATATCGGCAGTACTGAGCACTCGCTATTCCGTCTACCAGAGCCGGCATAATCTGTCAGGCCAGTATGATTTGCTGCTCAATCTGGGAGATCTGACGGAGGAGCATCAAGTTGCTGTCCTCGAGTTGAAAGGGCGGTATCCTGGTGAAACCTCGCGGCTTTTGACGATAATCAGACCCCAGTTAGCGGTGATCACGAGTACCAATCCCGCCGGTCAGCTTCAGGGCTGGCGTCGATCTGATGACGCGCGATGGGAAGCCCAGCAGGTGTTAGAGGCTCTTCCTGAGAACGGGACCGCTGTCCTAAATGCTGATGATGAGCAGGTTCTCGAACTACGGAGGTTCAGTCGTGGTGACAGATTAACCTATGGGCAGAGGGTCGGTGAACGCATAACGACAGCTGATTTACTGGCCTACAATATCGCTCATTATTTGGATAGAACAGCCTTCGATCTACGCTATGACAAGCAGGTGCTGCGAAATTGCCATCTTCCAGTTCTTGCACGTACCGGCCTGTCGGCGTCTCTGGCGGCTCTCTCTGTTGGATTGCTTTTTGATATTCCGCTCGAAGATGGCCTGCGAGCGCTCTCTGACCTCAGCTCCTTGCCTGGCCGACTGAGACTGCTGGAAGGCGTACGTGGATCGTTCCTGGTCGATGATACGGCGGGGACTACTCCTGTAGCGATCATGGCAGCACTGGAGTGGCTTGCAGGGGTGGACACCGGAGGAAGGGGGAAAATCATTGTTTTGGGTAGTCCCGATGAACGAGATGAAGAGACAATGCATGCCTACATGGAGATCGGCCTCAAAGTTTCCCAATCTATCGATTTCCTGGTTGCTTGCGGTGAGATGGCGTGTGTGGCGGGCAGAGCAGCGCAACGGGCAGGCATGAGTTCTGCTCAAATGACGTTATTGTATGATACCAGCAAGGTCGCGGATGTTGTTCTCGGATACCTTGCCTCACCTGGCGATTTGGTACTTGTTACTGGCGGGCAGCGTGTACAGATGGAACCGGTTGCTCAGCGTTTGCTAAAGAATCCCGCTGCGGGTGAGTGGGGCACAATTCCAAACAAGCGTGCTTTGGGACCGGTGCGGCGGGATCCTGAATGGTCATCGTGGATTGAATTGGATCTTGAGGCTGTTGCCCATAATATCCAGCAGTTTAGACAGCGTCTTCGCTCTGGGCTCGAAACGATGGCTGTTGTCGAGGCCAATGCCTATGGCCATGGCGTTGCACAGGTGGCTACAGCGGCGTTAAGCAGCGGCGTGACCATGTTGGGTGTGTCCTCTCTGGGTGAAGGTGTCGAGCTGCGTCGATGGGGTATCGAAGCTCCTATTCTTATTTTGGGGCATGTGCTTCCCCAAGGGATGTGGCAGGCTATTACGCATGATTTGACCGTTAGCCTCTATGATGCTGAAGAGATGCATGCTCTGGCTCAGGCTGCGCGGGGTCTTGGACGTGTCGCCAAGGTGCATCTTTGCATCGATACTGACACCGAGGAGATGGGTATACCATGGGAGCGAGCTGCATCGCTGACGCGCGAATTAGTGCGTCTTGAGGTTTTGGAGATCGATGGTCTATACGCCTCTTTTTCTCGATTGGAAAATGGGGGCCAGGAACGATATGGTCGTGAGCAGCTTGCCAGATTCACGGCCGTATACAACAGCCTTCATGCTTCGGGTCTTCGCATTCCTCGCGTTCATGCTGACAGCATCATTGCTGTCACGATGCCGGAGGATTATCTGACAATGGCTCGTGTTGGGCATGTGCTTCTTGGAATAGATCCTTTGGCTGGCAGTTCCTATTCGATGAGTCTTCATCCTGTGCTAAGCTGGAAGACGCGAGTCACACAGATCAAGGTTCTGTCTAACAAAGAGCAGATTGCCACCATCTCTGTGGGATACGCTGACGGCCTTCGCGCAGTGCCGGACAGTCCGATTAAAGTATTACTCAAGGGGCAGCGGGCGTCTGTTGTGGGCCGGCCTGGAGCAAATCGTAGTATGATATATGTATCGAATCTGACCGATGCTCAGGTTGGTGACGAGGTTGTACTCATTGGCTGGCAGGGGCGTGACGAGATTGGAGTATCTGAGGTAGCTCATCATCTGGGTGTCACGATTCTGGAAGCCTTCTGCGCTATCTCAGACTGTGTTCCTCGAATGGTTATGTAAATAGAGAGGGGAGTGTAGTATTCATAATGTTTTGCCGGCAACTATTTGGTAACAGCGCCGCTTGTCGTTTATGGAGACTTGTGAACCGTGCGCATCTTAGCAATCTCTGACCTGTACTATTCTCTTGAGAACCGACCATACCTGGAAAATCTGGCTAGCCAGATCAAGAGGAAGGTTCCAGATGTGTTGATTATTGCTGGAGGGCTTGGTGAGCCTCTTGCCAGTTTCGAGGCTGCACTGAGCCTGTTTGATGATATCTCATGCCATAAGGCGATGGTTTTAGGCAACAGAGATGTTTGGGCTCGGGACGGCGAGCATACGAGTCAACAATTGTGGTCGGAGATTCTGCCTGGTGTGGTCCGCCGCCACGGGTTCTTGTACCTGGAAGATGAAAACATGGTTGTCGGACGTGTGGGCATCTGTGGTACTATTGGCTGGTACGATTACAGCGGCCGTGATACTCGTTTGGGCTATACCGTCGAGCAGTATCAGGAATTGAAAGGATTGGTCAATCATGATGCTCAGTATATCGATTGGTCCTGGTCTGATCAGGAATTTGCCGCAACCATTCAGGGCGATTTTGCCGCACGGCTTGAGGCACTCGATCGAGATCGAAATATTGAGCGCATTGTGGTGGTAACTCATTTTCCTGTATTCAAGGATGCCGTGTTACACTTGCCTGATGATGCGCAGTGGAACTTTGGTGCAGCCTATGCTTTTAACCTGACACTGGGGCGTATTGTTGCTCCTAAAATGAAGGTTCGCGGAGTGATCAGTGGTCATCTGGATGTTGGCGGGCAGTGGGATTTTACATTTGGGCATAATGTTGTGAAGACACATATCATAGAGCGCACGGAACAGGGTCCAGCGCTTGTTGTGCTGGATATATGACTTCTACAATAACGAGGATAAACGCTCATTTTGATTTACCTGGCAGACTCGTTTTTTGCTGACCACACATCTTATGCTATCCTAAGAGGATGGATTCATTATTGATTGTAGAATGAGGATGGGTGTTATGGGGCATAATGATAAAGCTGAGCGGTTCATTAAGATGTGCACTTCTCTTCCCTTCGAGGAGACCAAGGACGATAGGGATGAGTCAAGCGTCCCAGAATTGCTTCATGTGGCTGAATTGCGCGATGCGGGCAACACGCAAGATGCCATTGAGTATGCCAACTCTTTGATGAAGATGTATCCAGACAACGATCTTATTCCTTTCATGGTGGCGTACATTTACTATCAAAAGCAGTTTCCCCGTGAAGCCATGCAGACTGCTGTTGCTGCCATACCTAAATGTCCCCGTAAGTATCGGCTCTATTCCGTTGCCGGCCTCGCCGAATTCGACCAGGGGCATGTTCCGGAGGCCGTTGTGTGGTGGTGTCGCAGTGTTGTAGCTCAGTGTACGGTCATGGATTTCCAAGAGCATGATCCATTTCTGTATCTGGCACATGGTGGGGAGGTTCTGGGGGCCAAACGTGAGGCAACTGCATTCTTCACTATGACAGATTCTATCGATCCCAAACGTCCTCGGTTAGATCTGGAAGAGGTCGAGAAGCTATCTTCCATGAAGGGATCTTGGACACAGGAGCCTTTTACCAAGGTGTTGCGGCATATCGAGGAAAACTACTTGCATGGTTAGGAGGAGACTGGCGAGGAGAGCGCAGAGCTTTGCAGGTAAGCGGTTAGACAGGTATAATCTTGCCCGTGATGGTGGACCTCATGCCGCACTGGCGGCACAATCCCCACAACAATACATACCACATTATGGAGGCTGTCCCACGTGACGCAGCGACAAACCCAGACGGAGCAGTACTGGGTTGAAGACTTTCAGGTCGATCAGGTTGACCTTGATTATTTGTACAATATCCTTCTAGAGCGGGAAACACCCCTATCTGTAGATGAGATGGCTTTGGCGTTGGTGCGCTATCGTTTTCGCTGCGAGGAAGCGGCACTGGCCAAGAAGAACCACACAGGCAATGTCTATCGTCCAGATGAACATTATGAAATAGATGATGAGATTGTCTTTTCTAGTCTCGAATACCGGCCTGGAAGGGTTGTGGCTGTACGGGCTGGTGAGAATCCCGATTATGGTGACTTCTCTGTAGTTACGGTTGAATTCAAGAATTCCAAAACCCTGGATTTTGCCGCTGATCTTAAGGTGGCCCATTCCCTTAATGTCGACGAGGATAAGGTGGCTGCTCAGGAGGCGGAGCAGCTTTCTCCAGAGGACATCTTCATCGAGTATGGCGGCTATGTAGCCGATGCTCTCCAGGAGCGGTTAGGCGATCATGCGGACCTGGTTCGCATTGCTGGTCGATGGTTCCCGCGGTCACTGCTCGCTGACGTCAACATCGGGCATCTCAATCTGGCCGAGGCTGTGCTTGATATGGTGGGGGGAGGACCTCTGCCGGCCAGCGAGATTGTAGAGCAGATTGGCGTGATGGAAGGGGTCAACCCGCGGCTGGCCGAATTCTCTCTGAATTATGGCTTGCAGCAAGACGAAAGATTTGATGAAGTGGGTCCGGCCGGCCAGGTGTTGTGGTTTTTGCGGCGTATGGAACCTGAAGAGGTGCAGCAGTATCCGGAGCGCTTGGCTTACACGCCTATCAGCTATGATCCCAATCTGTTGATGTCTGATCTGCTTGAGTTGGAAGCCGAAATTGGGGATGAACACACAGCGATTCCTGTAAAGCGGGGAACCAGGCCTCAGTCGGTGACGGTAATGTTGACTTATCCTCATCGTTGTGCCGGTACGCTGCCGTTGTCCCCGCGCTTACGTCTGATGTTCCCAACTGCCTATGAGACACCGCATATTCACTTCACGTTGGCGGATGCTGAAAGCGGTGAGGAGATCCCGGCCTGGGTTGTGCGTCCAGGTGGGTATGTCTATGGTCTGACAGATTGGTTTGCTGAACATGATGTGCCTGTGGGCGGATATCTGACCATCCAACGTACCGACGTTCCGGGCAAGGTCCAGATTGACTATGCCCGTCGCAAACCACGTGTTGAGTGGGTTCGAACGGCATTTGTCGAGAACAACCATCTGCGCTTTGAGAGTCGCAAGCGCACGATCGGTTGTGAGTATGATGATTTGATGATCATTGATGTGGATGCCTCAGAGGAGATCGATGCATTGTGGAGGCGAGTGAGTGAGCGCAATATACCGCTTGCGTCGATCATGGAAGATCTGTTTCGCCAGCTGGCCCCTCTCAGTCAGCAAGGGCATGTTCATTCTAAGACATTGTACAGTGCCGTGAATCTCTTAAAACGTTGTCCGCCTGGCCCGATCTTTGCTCATCTTGTTGAATTGCCACAGTTCGAGCATGTGGGTGGGCTCTATTGGCGTTTAGTGAGGGCTACAGCAGAATCCTGACAGGATCTCTGTGGTTCGTGCTTTGATTAGGATTATCGATAGTGTCAAGACCATCTGCCCCTGCTTCCAATCTGACCAAACCGTCTCCGGAAACACTCTTTCATATCGATTATGAATGGTGGGAGCGATCTGGTCAGGATTTGCGTTTATACATGGTCGGGCATCTCTGTGAGCGGCATCGAGAGGAGTTTGCGGCTCATTCTGATGAGCATGAGACTGTCGTAGATTGGGTTGATCCACTGACTGCGCAGGTTAGGAGAGTCGACCGGTTGAACTATGTTCTTTTGGATCATTGCAGCCGGCAGCCGGACTACATCACCGAGCGAACCTCACTTGTTGACGCTGTCTTTCGCACCTTGTTGGCTGCCGGCAATCGCCCAATGACGCCCATCGAGCTGGCTGAGCGGACTGGTCGTCCGGCAAACAAGATCTTGCGTACATTATCTGGTCGTACGATCTACAAGGGGTTGCGTCCGCTTTTAGAAGGTTAGCCGGACGAGCCAAGAGTTTTTTGAAAACCGGATCTGACAAGCTAAAATCTGTGTGCCTATCTGTCATGTGACGACTGTTCGGATAGGTTTATGCCCCGGTAGTTCAATGGATAGAACGCAGGCCTTCTAAGCCTGATGTTAGAGGTTCGAGTCCTCTCCGGGGTGCTGAAGAAGCCACATCCCAAATTCCATCTGTAGATGACCAAACAGTTTCTCAACGTGCCACAACCTGCCAGGTGCAGCAGGTTAGAGGGGTTGGAGATCTACAGAGGGCAGTTTGGGATGAATGCTTTTTCGCCTTCGCTCCTAACTAAAACAAGTAGCTATTCTGCTATGGGGCGTCACTTGCGAACAGTTGTGAGTGTTGGGCGATTAGATATCAAATCGCTTGGGCGATAAGTTTTAGTTGACAGTTCACAGCCAAAAACTAACAGCCAATAGCTGAAAGCTGAAAACTGACCGCTGAGGGCTGATAGTTGAGTAGTTACTAAAACAATTCCAATATCCTCGCCGGTAGTTTTACCGCCGACCGCTTTGGTGTTTGCTCAGCTCGCGGTCGATGCGGCGTTGCGCATCGCGCTTGGCGAGGGTCTCACGTTTGTCGTAGAGCTTCTTTCCCTTTGCCAGCGCGATCTCCAGCTTTGCCCGGCCGCGTCGTAAGTAGAGACGTAGCGGCACGATTGTGTAGCCACGCTGTTGGGCACGATCAGCCCAACGTTTGATTTCATAGTCATGCATTAGCAACTTGCGCGGGCGTACAGGGTCGTGGTTCTCCCTATGTGCCGGATTATAGGTTGCTATGTGCATCCCGAGTATCCACATCTCTTCGTCTTGCACGGTGACGTATGCCTCTTGTAGGCTCGCTCTACCGGCGCGAATGGACTTGATCTCGGTACCGGTCAATACAATTCCGGCCTCCAGTGTGTCTTCGATGTGATACTCGTGGCGGGCTTTTCGGTTTGTAACGATTACCTTGACGTTTTCTTCAGACATGATGACTTTCTTTTAGTACAATCCCCCCTGTCTCTCACGGATTGTCTGACACGGCGGGATGGTTGGCGCTCAAAAGCTCGACTGCGGCAGTCAGTTCAGCATCGGATCCTTCAACGGGCTGAATCATGATATCTGGGGTCAACCCTTCTTCTTCGATGCGATGATGATCGGGAGTATACCATTCCGCGGTTGTTACGTGAAGGGATGAGCCGTCACTCAGCGCCAGGATCAATTGCACGGAACCCTTCCCAAAGGTTTGCTGGCCTACTAGGGTAGCACGTTCCCGGTCCTGAAACGCGCCGGCCAGGATCTCGGAGGCGCTGGCTGTATTGGCATTCACAAGGATAACCAATGGCTCCTCGATTGCGACTCCTCCTCGTGATGCATTGAACACTTTTTCCTCGGCGAGCCGGTTGCGCTCGTATAGGATGACACCTCCCTCCAAGAATACCCCGGCAACCTCGACTGCTGAGTCGACCAATCCTCCCCCATTATTCCGCAGGTCAAGAATGTAGGATTTCGCTCCTTGTGCTCTTAGCTCTTTGATGGCCTGGCTGACTTCCTCTGGGGAGCGTTCGGTGAAGCGTACGATCTGAATATACCCTATTTGTGGGGCGGTCTCCGTTAGCTGCCAGAATGTAGATGGGATGAGTATCTCCGCCCGGATGATTTTTATGTCGATTGTTGTGTCTCTACGCCGGAGTGTCAACACAACGGGCGTTCCGATCTCGCCTCGGATGGCGGCCAGCGTCTCGTCCATATTTGGCGCGGCTTCATCTACTGCCATGTCGTCTACAGCCATGATGATGTCATTGGCCTGAACGCCTGCCTGTTCGGCAGGACTATCCCGGTAGACGCGGGTGATTACGAGCTGCCCCTGTTCGTCTTGTGCGATTTCTGCGCCGATTCCTCCAAACTTCCCGGCCAGATTGGTTGAGTCAATCTCAGCTGCCCGGGGTTCGATGAAGAATGTGTAAGGATCATTGAGAGACGCTGCTAGTCCCTGAGCTGCCCCATGAACACGGACGCTGTCTTCCGGTAGATCGTACAGAAAGTGGTTGGCCAAAAGCTCGTCAGCTTCTTGTATGAGGGCAAAAGAAGTCTGTGCCGTGGGTGTTGTAAGAGTCCTGTCGCGGTACAAGAAGCCGGCCGCGAATGCTATTCCCGCAAAAGCCCCAATAGCAACACCCTGGACAATCGCTTTCGCTATATTTTTCCACACACAGATAGTTGTCTCGTTGTGTTCCACCTACATCTCCTCGTTCAAGTAAATCCAATAAGCTGCCTTGCTGGTGACTGGTAGTCGGCTTAATGAAGCTTTTGTTCAGTCTGGTTATTCTACCGCGTCATTGTTGCTGGATTATAGAGTTCGCCGGCTGAAGATATCTATCCATAACGGGTACGAAAAAAGATCGAAATGTTTTCCGAAAAAGATCGAGAAGTTTTTCCAAAAAGATCTCGATCTTTTTCTGACATGGTCGTGATGTTCTGAGCGATTATACCCTCTCATAACAATACTTTCGCCAGTCATGCCATTCCCGAAAGCAGGAATCTATAGGGATGCAAGTGGATTCCCGCTTTTGCGGGAATGACAGTGTGAGACGTGCTGATGAAGCAAAACAACAAAACCATCTCCGGGAAATCCGGAGCCGATTTTAACGCGTCCGAACTTCTCGTTAGTTTTCGCGTCTCACGTCTCACTCATTACGTCTCACACGTGAGTTGCACAACTGACTGCGACTCGACAAACGCCAAATTGGCGAAGGTGTTGCATAAAGATGAGAATTGTATCATGCCGACTTCATGGGAGCTATATGTTATGCGTTTGGATGGCGGGCTGTCGGGCGGGTGGCATCTCATGTTTAGAGATGGTATAGTCTGTGACCGCCTACATGGCGGCAAGATCAAGCATTGATTGGGATAGGTATGTCGGTTGTCTCATTAAATACCCGGCGATGCATTTCACGGTGGCTCCGGCGAGCATCTTGGCTCTTTGGTGTGATGCGATTTGCCTTCCGAGCCGTTCAACCGCGCTTCACGGCGGGTGTTGTCGGGGTGGTCCTGGACGGCCAGGGGAATGTCCTTCTGGTGGAGCATGTTTTCCATCCTCGTACTCCATGGGGACTGCCGGGTGGGTGGTTGGAGCGGGGCGAGGCGCCGAGCCAGGCCTTGCAGCGCGAGCTGTATGAGGAGACAGGGATGCGGGTTTTGGTGGACCGTCCTCTCTTGATTGAGAGCGGATATTACTATCGCTCTCATCTGGATATCGCTTTTCTGTGCCGGGCTAAGGGCGACATTTCTAGCCTGAGCAGTGAGTTGTTAGACTATCGTTGGGCAAGTCTGGATGATCTACCTGATATGCTGCCTTTTCATCGGGCGGCAGTTCTGGCGGCAGCATCCCAGCGAGAAATTGAGGTGTAGACCTATGTTCACTTCCGGCGGACGAAATCGCACACAGTTTCCCATTCTTGAAGTAGCCGGCCTGGTTATGATCCTGGCTGCTACTGTACTGCTCGTGACTAGCCTGGCTGGGTTCAGTGGTGAAAGGCAGCGAATGCCTCCGAGCCTGTTAATGGGGGGGGTTCCTGTGGGCGATCTGCCCAAATCGCAAGCTCGGGCTCATGTTGAGGAAGTCTATGGTTCGCCCGTGACTGTGTTTTATCGAGATCAGGAGATTCGTCTCAGCCCTGCCGAGGTTGGCCTGGCGGTCAATTCTGAGGCAATGCTGTCGAAGGCCGATGAGCTGCGAACGGAGGGAACATTTTGGTCAGGTTTTTGGGATTATCTTTGGCTGCGTCCGGAGAGTTCTTACAATGTCGATTTGGTTGTCGATTATTCCCCCGATCTCCTACGAACCTGGTTGGCCAATATCGCTGCCCGTTACGACCAGCCACCACGCCCCGCCCAACCTGATTTGAGCAGGCTCTCATTCCAACTCGGCGGGCCGGGCTATACACTCGATCAGGAGGCATCGTTTCAACTTGTCGATGAGGCGCTGCGCAGGCCTGTTGATCGGACGGTTGAACTGGTTGTTAGTGAGAACTCTGCGCCCAATGCCGATCTGGCGACGCTGAAATCTCTTATTGTTGAGTACCTAATGAGCCAACAGTTTAGAGGGGTATCCTCTACGCAAATCATCGATCTGGAGAGGGGAGAAGAGCTGCGGCTCGATGTTGATCTACGTGAGGGGGCGCCTTCTTATGTTAACTGCGATATTGCCTATGCCGGTATGAGCACCATGAAGATTGCAATCATGGTGGATTTCTTCCGCCGTCTGGATGGCCGTCCCGAACTCGGTTCAGATGACTACAAGATGCTGAATGAGACCATGGTGCTCTCTGGAGATACCTCGACCAATTTTATGCTGGAGGCTATTGGGGAGGGAAACGGCTATACAGGAGCCAAGAGTGTAACCGAGATGATGCAGGCGTTGGGCATGACAAACTCCTTTATTGTGGTTCCCTATCAAGACACAACCCCGGCCAGTGAAGTGTTTTACCTCACCCCGGCTTACGAAGCAGCCCGCAATGGGACATGTGTCAACACGCGACCGGATTATGCCATGCAGACAACCCCGACGGACTTGGCTATTATCCTCGACATGATCTATCACTGTGCCGAATCTGGTGGTGGCTTGGTTGCTGCCTATCCGGATATGATCACTCAGAATGAATGCCAGATGATGGTGGAACTGATGGAAGAGAACCCGGATGGGATCATCATGGCCGGCTTGCCGGCAGATGTTCCTATTGCCCACAAGCATGGTTGGGGGTCGACGGACACTTATGCAGATGCAGCCATTGTCTATAGCCCTGGCGGGGACTACATCATCACGTCCTATCTGTGGGCCGATACAACCGAGTGGCTGCCTGCAACGATTGCTTTTCCAATCATCCGGGACATTTCGGTGATGACGTTCAACTATTTCAACCCGGATATGATCAATGTTCCCAGGCGAGAGTATAACCCCGATCTGGGAGTTGAAATCCCCTAATATTTCGGAGGGGCGAGACGCGATTCTGGTGAGATATCAACGCCTGAGCAGTCTCTAGTACAGTTGGGCAGAGATAGCTCGGCAGTAAAGCTACCCTTCATACCCAACTGTTTAAGTGTTTCGTAGTTAACCATAAGCGTCAACTTAAGAGGAACAGCAGGTGTTCACAAAAGAAATTCAAACCACAGATTTCACGGATTACACAGATTAAGAAATAAAAATCGTAACTGTTCAGCTCTCAGCTATTGGCTTTTAGCTGTTAGCTTTTGACTGTGAACTATAAACTAAAACTCATCACCCAAGCGATTTGATGTTTAACCGCCCAGCACTCACAACTGTCAGCACATCACGCCACGCAGCTGAGTAGTTACTAAAAATCTGTGTAATCTGCGGTCTGAATCTATGCTGCCGAAGAGCTTAAGTTGACACTTATGCGTAGTTATTAACCATAACTGACGGTTTACTTACGCCCCGAAATACTAGTAACCGTTATAAACAAGGCCTGTGAGATTTCACCAGCTTCACAAACCTATCCAATTGCTTTGCCCAACCTGTTAGAAAATTGGTTGAGCAGTCACCTGTCCCGTTTGAGTACCCACATGGTCAGGTCGTCAGACTGGGGTGCATCGCCCACAAAAGCATCGACTTCTGAGAGCACTTCATCGATGATTTGCTGTACGGTTTGGTCGGAGACCTGCTTGAGCCTGGCTTTCAACCGGTCGAGTCCCCACTCTTCATAATTGGTGCGCATGGCCTCAGTCAGGCCATCGGTGTATGCCAACAGGATGTCGCCGGGCGCCAGTGTGACACGGTGCTCTTTCAGACGTATCCTGGGAAGGATACCCAGAGCGATGCCTTTGGTACGCAGCTCGACTATTTCATGATCCTCCTCACGAATGTGCAGCATGGGGTTATGGCCTGCACTTGAGAAGATTACTTCTCCGGTAACGGGATCCCAAACAACATAGAACATAGTCACAAACAAATCGGTGCGCGAGTCGTCGAAGATCAATGTGTTGGCTCGCATAAGGGTCTCCGCCGGCGATGTACGGTTGATAGCGGATGCTCGTAGCAGTGTGCGACACATGGCCATGAATAGCGCTGCCGGAACCCCTTTGTCTGCGACATCAGCAATGACCAATCCCCAGAGGTCTTCTCTCAAAGGGATAAAGTCATAGAAGTCGCCGCTGACCTGCCGGGCTGCTCGCCAGGTGGCAGCCATCTGCCAGCCGATCTCTTGAGGGGGGGCATCAGGAATGAAACTGGCCTGGATCTGATGGGCTACCTGAAGCTCCTGTTCAAGTCGATTGCGCTCAGCTTGACTGGCTTGTAGGGCGGCTGCGTCTAGTGCCGTGGCCGTCTGGTGGGCAATCCCGGTTAAGATATTGAACAGACGCGGCTCAAGTGGCTTGCCTTGTTGGGGATCATCGACAATCAGCAGGCCAACCAGCTCGTTCTTGGCTCTGAGGGGGAAACCGATTATCGACGAGGCAGGCAGGCAGGCTGCCAGTGGCGCCGGAATTGGCAGAGCGTGGCCCTCACCAGCACCTATTGGCTGATCGGCCTCCGCCAGTTGGGCGAGTATGGGGTAGGCATCGTTGGGCAAAGGTTCCGGGTTGGTTTTTGCCTCTTTATTGCCGGACAGTGGGTAACAGGCTCCCAGGTAGAATGACCGGCTGTCTGTCTCCCAACGGAGGAGTACACAGTGACTTACCCCGGCTACCAGTGCCGTCAGACGGGCAATTGTTTCCAACGTTCCTTCAACGCTAACTTGGGCATTCACTGCTTCGGCTACCTGTAGGAGGGCCGCTGTCACCCATGCCTCTGACTGCTGGGCACTGTAAAGCCGGGCATTGTTGATCGCCACGGCGGCCTGGTTGGCAAAAGCAACCACAAGCTCCTCATCGACCTTGCTATAGTGGCCGGGGCGGTGTTGATCGACAACAAGATACCCGATCAGCTTACCACTAACAGTGAGTGAGGCAATGGTGCAAGTATGGTCCTCCGGCAAATCCAGCAGATCATGATAGACGTGGCTTACGGCCTCTCTTAGCGTGGGCTCATCGTTTGTGCTCAGTGTCTCGATAGGCAGTTGGTGCCCGACAATACCTTCTAGCTTCGAGCCGGTGGTCGCCATCACCGCCAGAGTGCCTGCCCCTTCCT
This sequence comes from Anaerolineae bacterium, assembly GCA_016927375.1. GTDB lineage: Bacteria > Chloroflexota > Anaerolineae > Aggregatilineales > UBA3940 > JAFGMS01. Next base: position 4,246 of record JAFGMS010000347.1, on the reverse strand, counting down.
CTGTCAGTAAGATCGCGGCTGAATCAAGTGTAACAACGGTGCTCAGTCCTTCAAGAATGCGAGCCAGAACCCGGTCGAGATTGAGATCGGAAGCAATTGTGGCGCTGATCTCCCTAAGTGTTTCCGCCAGCCTTCGGCGTCTGCGTTCGTTGGCATACAGGGATGCGTTGCGGATGGCCACGGCAACCGAGTCAGCCAGTGACTGCATCAGAACCAGATCTTCTTTCGCAAAAGCGTCGAGTTGTTGGCTTTGTAGATCGATGATACCGAGTGTACGCCCCGCCATCTTGATCGGAATCACCATCTCAGAACGTGTATCTTCCAGACCAGGGCCAGGACGGTAATCATCGGATTTGGATACATCGCCGATGATTTCAGCCGTTCCCGTTCGAGCCGTTTTAGGTATCAGACCGGGGTCATCGACTTTGTGAGCCATCTCGTCATCAAGCCAGTTTGCTTTGTGTGGGCCCGCACCGGCACGGAATTCCAGACGATCATCATCAGCCAGCAAAAATATATGTACCCGCTCGAAGCCGAAGATGTCAGCAATCAGTTCAATTACTTTATCCAGCAGCTCATCCAGGTCGAGCACAGATACCACTGCCTGGCTAACCTTGATCAGGGTCTCCAGTCGCTGGGCCAGGCGATGTTCTGCGTCGTACGTCTGTGCCTGCTCGACAGCGAGTGCTGCTTGTGCCGCCAGTGTTTCGAGCAGGAACACATCCTCGTCGCTGAAAGCATCTACCCGATCACTTTGAACATCCAGGACGCCCAGTACACGGCTCTCGACCTTTAGTGGGAGGGCGAGCTCACTGCGCGTCTCCGGCAGCAACCTGATCTGGCGGTAGCGTGAATCTTCAGCAGTATTGTTGGCGAGTGCGGTCTTGGCTTCCTTAGCTGCCCAACCGACCAACCCTTTCCCTGCATCGATAACCGGCATCTTGCGGAAGAATTTCTGGTGAGTGCTTGCACCGTTCCGGAGCTGGTTGTCATCGCTCACGAAGATGCTGACGCAGTAATAGCCGAACGTTTCTTTTGTTAGAGTAACGATCTGGTTGAACAGATCGGGGAGGGGCTGTGCCGTTGAGACCTGTGCGGTAACTTGCCCGATTAGATTGAGCTGCTCGGCACGATGCCGTGCTTTCTCGTACAATTGAGCATTGCGGATCGCCCATGCCACCTGGTTTGCCAGAGCAGTTAGCAAGCGTAGATGTTCTTGGTCGAAGTGTGCTATTTGCCTGCTCTGGACTGCAATGACGCCAATCGTTACAGTCCCGGCGATGAGTGGGACGAAAAGACCAGAGTAGGGGGGCTGCTCCAGATCAAATTCAGGAAAGGCGGGTAAATGCTCACGTTCCAGTTCGTAGTTCTTGACCAGGAGCGGTTGCCCTGTCTTGCGTACCCATCCTACTATCCCTCTGTTGGCTCCCTGTGGAAAGGTCTTTGCCGGAATACGTCGGCTATCTTGACGCCAGATTTTGACAATGTAAGCATCTCCGTCAAATAGGCCCAGTTGGAAGAGCGGGGCGGGGATGATCTGGCCTACCTGTGAGTAGACCATCTCACACAAAGCGTCGACACTCAGTTGGGAGCGGAGCAGCTGCCGCCCCAGTTCATTGAGGTTAGTGAGTTCTGTTCCCCTCTCCCTGGCCAGTTTTGCTCTTGCGTAGAACGCATACAAGAGCGCAGCGCCTGTTATAGCCGCGAGGGCAACCGCCACTATCCAGAAAATCGGTGTTGTTTGCATCAAGATGCTCTCTTTGGAGATTGCCTGATGACCTCAGAGGCAAAAACCCGGCCGGTGAACCTGATCAGGCTGTCAACTGGAGGCAGGGGGAGTATGGCACTTTTTCCACTCAGTCCTTCGATGCCTTCTGTGTGGCCATGGTGGTTAATGCCTTGTCTTGAGAGGGGTATATATCGAATATTTGCGTGAAACCGACCGTCTCAAAAATAGACAAGACTTGTGACGCGATGGTACATAACGTGAGTCTGCCCCCGCGGCTGCCAGCTCTTCGCCATGCTGCCACGAGCGTTTTGAGCCCTCTGCTTGAGATGTAAGTTACGTGCGTCATATCCACCAAGATCCATAGCTTCTCTTGTTCCAGCAGGTCTATCAGTGCTTTCTCCAACTCTGGTGCTGTTGTGGCATCAAGCCGGCCGTGTGGCTGAACAACCTGGATGTCTTGCTGCTTCTGATGAACCTGAACATTGCGAGACTGTGTGGGCTCATCCTGATGAGAGCTGCTTTTCTTCATGGTGAGCTTGTTCCCTTGACTGGTAAACTCGAATGTTACCTCGTCCATGAGATGGCGCATGAGATGCAGGCCGATACCTCCGGGCCGGATATCTTGCAGACTGACACCCATCTTTGGTGCTGGAACACTGTCGGGGTCAAATGGTTTACCGTGGTCGATGATCTGGAAGGTGCAGGTACCCGGCTCTATAAAACAAGTGATCTCGATCTCGCCTACGTTTTCCTCACCGTAGGCATGTTCGATGATGTTTGTACAGGCCTCATCGACTGCCATCTGACAGTGAAAGATTGCATCCTTATCCAGTAAGGCTGCTCTGGCCGCCTCGGCGGCAAAATGTGTTATGGTTGGGATGCTGTCATACCCATGGCGTCCCAGAACGGTCAGTTGGCGTATCTCTTGCATCGTGGATGTCTTAAGAGTATCTCTTGCTGGCTGGATGCTGTGATCCTAAAAGCTGCCGACTGCCAGGACCTGGGTGTCGAATACCTGGAAGAGTGAATCGAGCCCGGCCAACTCCAGAACCTCTTGTACACGTTGGGATGGAGAGCACAGACGCAGATCGCCCCCATCTTTCTTTACGCGCTTTAGGGCTGCAACCAACTCGCGCAGTCCACCGCTGCTCATGTAATCTACTTTCTCAAGATCTACCACAATGTTCCGAGCACCCTGGTTGATGTGGTTGTTAAGTGTATCGCCCATCTCTTTGGCGTTACTGCTGTCAATGCGACCTGCGATCTTGACGAGCGTAGCACGGTTCATGTCGGTGACAGTAATCTCCATGGGGCAGGCTCCTTTCTGCAGCGATCATATACGGATTTTTAGATCGGTGCCGAGGATTATACCATTCAATTGCCAAGAGGCCACGCGTCACCATGCGTCAATATACTATGCTCCTGCTACAATGTTCATATTTTTGCTGCCGACTTAGTTTAGTAGTATACTTTTGCTGATTTTGAATAAGAGATGACGGGGCGTGGCGCAGATTGGCTAGCGTGCTACAATGGGGTTGTAGAGGTCGTCGGTTCGAGTCCGACCGCCCCGACTGGAAACAAAGGGGTCCACAGTAAGAAACTGTGGACCCCTTTTTACTATGACGCGAAGGAGCTAGTACAATGGGGTCTAAATAGACCCAGAGTTAGAATGCGCGTAACTACTCAGCTATCAGCTGTTGGCTCTTAGCTTTTCAAGCTGCGACTGTGATCTCAGGCCGTGAACTCGTCACGTCTTATGTACCTGTTTACCCATTTACCTTTTACGCATCGCTTATGGCCACAGTAGAAAGCGCCAGGTAGCTGAGTGGTTACGAATGCGCTTCTTGCCCAACTGTACTTAGGTAAGCAAGTTCTGAAGCTTCATGGCCAGGGACATATCGCCATCGATCTTGACTCGTCCCTGCATGAACGCACTTACTGCACTCAGTTCTTTGTTGACTATCGCCAGTAAGTCTTGATCTGCGCAAGTTACGGTGATGGAAGGCGCTGAGAGAGAGCCCTTTTTAACGGTAAGCTTTCCATCTGTTATAGTGGCATTCCACTCGCCGCCGTCATCCCCAGTAATGTTGAACTGGAGCGATGCGTCTCCCGGCCCCCATGCCGCCGGATCGAAGCGCTTAGGTATCTCCGTGAAGATCTCCTGAATATTGCTAGGCATATCTAATTCTCCTGAGATAAGAGTGAGGTAACTGGTGCTGTTCCGGCCAAGAGCCGTGGCAGCTTGCCATTGCCTGTAAGTATACAACGCTAGCCGGGGAAACCAAACAGGGCACAGTGACAGGGTGCATTTTAGATTGGGGGTGAGTTTTCGTGAAAAGAAGACTTGACTGCTTTCCAAAAGCAGCGTAACAAGCTGATTACTCTGCCTGATTGGCAAGTAATCAGCCATATACTACACAAAACCTGCGAGGTTCATCCCCCTTCACCTGGAAAGAGGCAGGGAGCACTGACAAGGATGGTGCCTCGCACAGAGAATAGCTCCAATGGACCTGAAGC
>JAFGMS010000346.1 GCA_016927375.1 Anaerolineae bacterium | reverse complement strand
TGGTCGATGACTGTCTGGATGGCTTGAGATATTTTTCAATCGTCAATCATTCAATCCAAACGACCTTCGGTCGTCAATCACACAATAACTTGAAATGCGCTCCATACAAACTCTGACTATGTGCTATCCGGGGAGGCGTCTAAGCGTCGTCCAAGCATCCTCCTTCCATCCTCCTTCCATCCTCCTAGATTTACGTATAAATTCGTCAACTTGAGGCACGTTTTGACCAACCCAAGGTGCATAATGATCCTTTCCGGCAGTCGTAGATGTCCTCTTGGCTCGACTTTGTACATCGACGACATATGTGTGACGAGTGGATTCCCGTTTTCGCGGGAATGACAGTACCGGCGTGGGTATTCAGGTAGTGTGCCTGGACCAAATAGTAAAGCCTCATTCGCCCATAACCGGCCTGCAGGAAGAAGGAGCGGGTTTTTCCCCTCCCTCCCACCCCTCCCCATACCATGCATAGGGAGGGGCTATAAGGAGGAGAAGCTGAAAGGCTCAACGGGTGATCTTGGCTGCCAGATCCCGGTCTAAGGTCGGGACGGAGATCACCAGCGTGCCGTTCTGCGCTAAGATGGTTTCTTCCCCGAGCCACTTGGCGGTTTGCGGGTCGAACCAGCGGACGATGTAACTGCCGTTGGCAACCCCGCTCATGGTAATGACCTGCCCTTCCGCATCGGGTGGATCGTAGGAGTAATCGTCGGCTGTTCCGGCGATGATGGCGTCTTCGTAGGCCTCCTGGCTGTCCAGACCGGTGTAGAGCGAATTGCGAAGCCATACCAGGATCGAGTCGCCGCGGCGCAGACCAAATCCTTTCGCCTCGCCGGGCTCATCGTTGGGGCCTGATATATCGAGCGGCCCGGTAGGTGTGTAGGTCGCGACATCTTCGCTCTCGAAAAACTCTGCTATTCCTTTGAAGTGGTACCACTGGTCTTGAGGGGCCACATAAGTATCCCACCACCAATACATGCCGGTGCCGGCAAACCCAGTGAAGACTGGGGCCCACAAGCCGTTATGGAGATGCTCGCCGTTGCTCAAGTAAGGTGTGTAAGTCTCTTCTGTCGAGTACCCAAACTCAGCAAAGACGAGCGGCTTTCGCTGGATGGCCTCAGATAAATCCTGGTAGCCAATCAGAGATGACCTGTACATGTCGGTTGTTGCATACTGGTGCCTGGTCACGATGTCCAGCTCAGGCAGCTGCCAGGTGCTGGAACCGGCGGGGTGCCCGGACTCGGTAGTCAGATGATCGTATGGATCGCGCTCGCTCAAGTAGGCATCCATCTCCCCGATCCAGGGCGCCAGCATCTCGTCGTTGATAGGGGTCCAATTGATTTCGTTCCACCATTCCCAGGCCAGGATATTCGGCGAATAGCCCCAGCGGTTGGCGATGTAGTTGAGGCGGCGCTTGAAGTACATGCGGGCCGTCTCGTCGCTGACGAACTCCCCAGGGCTGTCGAGCGGCCCGCCAAGTGCGGCATTATAGGGATTATTCTCCCATTCGGGGTTGGTGGTCTCGCTAAACTGCCCGTGATTGTTCAGTACCAGGAAGATGTAGACGCCTCGTTCCTCGGCCATCCGGAAGAGCTGATCGAGCAGCCAGGCCTGTTTCATCCGGTTGGTGTAATCGCCCAGGCCGGTTTCCTTCCATTCGATGGCGTAGGACCAGGAAGCCATCCAGACCCGGATGGTGTTGCCGCCGTTAGCGGAGAAGTCATCCAGCCAGCGCTCGTAATCGCCCAGCGGGTCGTCTTCCCACCAGGACATGTTGATACCGTTGATCAGGAAGGGGCTGCCGTCGTCGAAGACCAGGTAGCGTGGATTTCTCTGATTGATGCGTACAAAGCCGCGGCTGTCTGAGGGCCCGACAGAGAATGTCACGGGCTCGCTCGTTACCTGGTAGGCCTCGACGGAGGCAACCGCGCGCCAATCTCCGTCGATGGTTGGTGTGAAGCGCACCTTCCAGCCGGTCTTCCCGTCCGGCTCCTCGGTCTTTGGGTCCCATCCCAGGTACCAGAAAGCGCCTGACCGGATCGTCTTGCCGCCAGGGCCGGTGAATGTGACCCGGATATCGAGCTCACCCGGGTCGAAGTGGTTGGTCGCCGGGATGTTGGTCTCGACATCCAGCTCGACCTTGCCATACCGGCTGAATTCGGCGCCGTCCGGAACGCTGAGCGAGACCTGTGCGTCGACCGGATCGAACTCCGGCAGCGGCTCGGGCGTCAGGGTGGCAGTGGGCGCGGCCCGGATGGCGATCTCGATGGAGCTTGATGCGGTCAGCTGCGCTTCGGCAGGCAGCCAACGCACCTGATCCAGGTAGACGGTGCCATCAGTCTGTGGGTACAGGATAACGACGATTCTTTGGACGGTTTCCGGGTTGGCGATGGCGGCATTGTATTCATCGTTGGTATTGTCGGTCCAATAGGTCGGGGTGGTGAGATCGAATGTCAGGGTATTCTCGCCCTGCTCGACGGCAGCAGGCTGCGATTCGTGCCACAGCCAGGATGAGCCGGTGCTGAGCGAGAAGCCAACGCCCTCGACGGCATCGTCAGGATCGTCCAATTCGAACTGCAGGTACCCTGCCTTGGAGAGATCAAAGGCGCCCTCGATCAGGAACATGGCCTTGGAACGGGTCGCTTCGAAGGTCAGTGCGAGCGACTGTTCCCCTTCGCTGGCGTATTCGTCGCTGATACTTACCGCGACCGCGCTGCTGTCCCCATAGTTGGGCGGCAGCCCGGCCACCCAGCCGGTCGTATCGGTCTCGAAGCTGTCGATAATCTCGGCTGTGACCTCCACCGTCGCTGTGGGTGGAATGGCAGTGGGCTCAGGTGTTGGGGTAGGGGGGGTGGCGGCAGTCCGGCACCCAACCATGATGATAGATGAAATAAGCACAATCAAAAGTTTATGAAGACGCATAGAGATCTCCTCCTTTTAGAAAGTAACGAGCAACGAGCAAAAGCGACTCTCCAGAATTCGCTGCGGCATGTTGATTTATCTATCCCGGTCGGGCTGTCAGCCCGACCTACAATCTACACATTACGCGAATTCGTGTTCCCATCAGAGTACACTCCAATTCCCCAATCCCTAGCCCCCATCCCCCACCACCCGGCCGTCCTGTAGATGCAGCACCTCGTCTGCGTAGTCATCGACCAGCTGGTCGTGGGAGACGATCAGCAGAGTGACGTCCTCTTCGTCCACGATCCGGCGGAACAGGTTCAATATCTCGGCGGCGGTGACGCTGTCCAGCTCGCCGGTCGGCTCGTCGGCCAGCATGAGTGGCGCATTGTTGGCCAGGGCCCGCGCGATGGCTACACGCTGCTGCTGCCCGCCGGAAAGCTCGTCGGGGCGGTGATCATGCCACTTGCCAAGGCCCACGCGCTCCAGGCATTCCACGGTGTGCCGGTGGCGCTCCTTAGCCGGCAGGCGGCGCAGGCGGGTCATCAATTCCACATTTTCGTACACAGAGAGCGTGGTGATCAGGCCAAATGACTGAAACACGAACCCCAGCTGCTCGCGCCGCCATCTGGTCAGCTGCTCATCGCTCCAATCGGTCAGCTCTTGCCCGAGCACCTGAACCGTACCCCGCGTGGGACGGTCGAGGCCACCGACGCAGTTGAGCAGTGTTGTCTTGCCGCTGCCTGATCGCCCCTTGAGTGCCACAAAGCGTCCACGCTCAACGCGCAGATTGGCGCCGCGTAGAGCAGCTACCTCTTGTTCACCGGTGTGGTAGATGCGCCACAAGTCGTGAGTCTCAATGACGGTTGCCATGGTTTTCATCCGGTACGGGTTTGATGAGTAAGCCGTCTTCGCGCGGCTCCAGCGTGACGCGGTGGTTGATGTTAAAACGTTCCCTGTACTCCTTGGGTATCTGCATCCTACCGGCCGAGTCCAGCATCTGGTAGTCGATGTGGGCAGCTTCGTCTTCGGCTCCGGCGGCCCGACGGATCGTCTCGGCGGCTAGCTTGCCATCCCGGACGCTGACGACGCGCTCGACCTGCCTTGCGATAGCTGGGTCATGGGTGACAATCAAAATTGTCACAGCGAGCGATGCATTCAGGGTGCGGAAGACGTCGAAGATGGTCTGGGCGGTGGCGTTGTCCAGTTCGCCGGTTGGCTCATCGGCCAGCAGCAGCTCCGGGTCACCGGCCAGGGCTACGGCGATGGCCACGCGCTGCTGCTCGCCGCCCGACAGCTGCTCCATATGGTGGTGACGGCGCTCGGCGAGCCCTACCAGCTCCAGCAGGCGATTAGCCTGCTGCCGAGGCTTACGCCGCCCGGCCAGCGTCAGCGGCATCTCTACGTTTTCGATGGCCGTCAGGTAGGGTATCAGGTTCCGAGCTGCTTGCTGCCATACAAAGCCCACCATCGAGCGGCGGTAGCGGGTCAGGGCCCGCTCGCTGAGCTTGAGCAGATCGTAGTTGCCCACCCGGACGCTCCCCGCGGTGGGCCGATCCAGCCCACCCAGGATATTCATCAGCGTCGATTTCCCGCTGCCGCTGGCGCCCACGATGCCCAGCAGCTCGCCTCGTCCCACTGAGAAGTCGAGCCCTTGCAGAGCCTGCACCTCGATGCCGGAAAGCTTGTAGATCTTGACCAGGCTTTCGCAGCTGACAAAGCTCTCGCTCATACCGTCTCTCCTAGCTTGATTGCCTGGAAAACCTTCATCCGCCGCAGCAGCATGGCCAGTCCGCTTGACGCGCCCACGAAGAGCACGCCGAATAAGGCGTAGATTTGGACGAGTGCCCCCCATGCAATTTGCACCTGGAAGGGCGGGACCAGCTCGGCAGCTTCTGTGCCGAACTGTAAGGTGGGGATGAATAGCTCACCCATGAGGATGCCAAGCACGGTCCCCATGAGTAAGCCGATGCCAATCAGGAAAGCCTGCTCCCATGCCAAATACAGAATCATCTGCCGGGCTGAGAGGCCAATGGCGCGCATGATGCCGACCTCGATGAAACGCTTGCGGAACGAAAACAGGGCATAAAGGAAGAAGCCCAGTACTGTGAGCAAGGCCGAAGCGATAAATCCTACCGAGAGCAGACCGAAGAGCCCTTGGCGATCGGGCTGGCCTTGCTGCTCTGCGATCTCCATTGGCGCGGCTGTCCACTTCTCAATTTTGATGGCCGGGAAGATGTTGACCAGTCGCAGATCTTCCACTGTTTGCCTGAAATCCAGATCGGGCGGCGTTTTTGCCCAGACGTTGTAGGGGTATTCCCCCCCAACCTCTCTGAAGAAGGCATCCAGATCGCCCACGAAGGCTGGACCGTCGGTCTGTTGGTACCAGGTCGGGAAATAGCTGAATGTGCCGGCGATCTTCCGCTCAATTCTGTAGATCCGTCCGGCGGTGACGTACAGCCCCACCGGATCGCCTACTTCGAGTTTGTTACCGGTCAGGAAGTCACGTGACACGACGACGCTGTCATCTGTTACCTGGCTCATGAGCACATCGAGGCTTACCGGAGAATAGTCCTGGCGCCAGTAGGCTACCTGGCTGAGCTGGCCCGGCTCGATGCCCAGGAAGACACCCTTGATTCGCTCCGTGCCGATGGCCGCTTCGGCATCCCAGTTCCCCACACGTGTGACGGTTTCTACGCCAGGGACCTTGAGGTGATCGCCGGCAGGCGGAAACTGCCAGATGGGTCCTTCTTCTAGCGATGCACTGGTGTCACATCGGGGCGCGCTGCCATAGGTGCGAATGGGCAAAGTGCGCAGACACTCGCCGGTCTCCTTCAAGAACAGGTCGCTGCCTGTTTGGTAGCGCTGCTGCGCGAGCAGGTGGCTGTCTAATGTAGAAGCCAGTGAGGCAGTAAATGTCGCCAGGCTGAGGGTGAGGATGAGCAGCACCAGCGGCGCGCCATAGAAGGCAGGAGCACGGGCCAGATGACGGGCTGCCAGCACCAGGCTGACGCTTGGTGTGCGGGCAGCTACCCATGCGACCAGCGCCAATGCTCTCGGCAGAATACGCAGCAGGAACAGGCTGGCAGCAAAGATGCCCAGAGCTGGGACAAGAATAAGAAGCGGATTATGAAACGGATCGGTCTGGGTGGCTTCTGCCAGGCTGCCCTGGCTACGGACGACATAGATGCCGTAACCGGCAGCGATCAACAGCAGCACATCGAGCCACACGCGCTGCCACCACACAGGCTTTAGCTCTCGCGCGCGCTCTTGCCGGTAGGTGACGACGGTCTGGCGTGCTGCGCTGCTTGTTGGGATGAGCTGGACGAGCAGCGCCAGGGCCAGGATGGCAATGCCGAAGATCAAGGCCGGGCGGGTGAGCCGCAGATCTAGTTCGCCGGGCAGGGTGAAGTTCAGAAAGCTGCGGGTGTGGCCCATGGCGCGCGTCAGCCGCTCACTGAGTGGGAGGCCAATCGCCAGAGCCAGCCCACACATCACTGCTCCCTCGATGCCTGCGATGCCGACAATCTGCCACAGGCTGGCCCCGCGGCTGCGCAGGGTGGCGATCTCGCTTCGCCGGCGCTCGACTGCCAGGCTGACCACCAGGCTGATGAAGGCAACCAGCAGACCTACGATTGGCACACTAAAGACGAATAGAGAGAAGGTCAGCTGCCTGGCGGCCTCTTGATATTGTTCCAGCAGATCAACTGGAAGAATGCGCGGCTTAACGGTGGGCAGCGCAGCAGTGGCTTGTTTCTCCACTGTCGTCACCCGCGCGATGACGTCGTCGACCACATCTGAGCGCACCGAGCTGGGGTCCGGTACCAGGTACCACTCACTAATCCAGCGCTGACTTTCCAGCTCTGCGGCGTGTTCAAGGAACGTAGGCTCGGGTATCAACAGGGTTTCGTCAAAAGATACCTGCTCGAAGAACCAAAACGGATCGTTGGGGTCGGCGGCCTGCCAGACGCCCACAATGAGGATGGGCAGATTGACATCCGGGCGCTCCGGATGGACGGTGTCGTGGTAGAATGCCAGGTAAGACTGGCCGGGATGCAGGTCCTTCATTTCTGACTGGCGCTCGCTGATCACCACTTCGATGGTCTTGCCGCCTGGGTCCGGCAGACGCCCATCGATTACCGTGATGTAGTCCTCGAACCCGGTCAGCGTTCCCAGGCTGGCCGTGGCGATAGGGGCATTTGCGGTTGCAGTATCTGCCTCGGCGGCATATATGCCCAAGGCATATGTTTTGAAATAGCGGACATTGAATTGCAGAGGCAGACCCAGGTCGCGTTCTGCCGCCCCCGATGTGAGATAGGTATCGACGGCCTCCAGGTCGGCCCACTGCGCGGCGCCGCGCCTGTTCTGCAGATGCTCAAACAGCAGGCTGAATGGCGCGTTGGGCTCGCTCCGGCTGTTTTCATCTCCTTCCAGCCTCTCGGTGAGCATGCGGTGCAGGATCGAATCGGCATACAGGGGCACGCTCATCGCCAGCGCCACCGAGATGACCAGTCCTAAAGTGGTGGCCAGGGTCAGGCCTCGCTGTGTCAAAAGGCGCTTGAGCGCGATACGAATGATCGACCGGAAGTACATAATACTAATCTGTTCCCATTGCTTGATATTGCTGATCTATAGCTTCTACCTGGTCGGGGTATTTTTCTGCCAGGCGAAGGGCTTCGACGAAGAACATGGTGTAGTGATAGTTCACTTTCCACACATTGCCCTTGTCGAAGCCTCCCGGTTGGAGCGTGTTGGTCTCTACCCAGTCGTACCAGCCACCGTAGATAGGATCGGTCAGCGGGCCATGGATGAGTTTCTCGATGGTCTTGAACGCTTCTGTATAGTCCTTCTCTCGCACAACTGTGAGATGTAGGAAAGCACGCGCCGATTCGGCCTGTGCCCACCAGATGAATTTGTCGTTGTCAGGGTTGTCGACCAGAGGCCTACCGTCGTAATCCAGAGTTTCGTAGAGCATACCGCCGGTTTCACCCTCGAAGGCACTGGCAGCGGCGAAGTTCATGAGCCCATAGGCGGTGTCCAGCCAGTCAGGGTCAAAGCCGCGCTCTACTGCCCGGCTGAGCAGGTAGGCCAGCTCGACGCAGTGTCCCGGCGTGCTGTGCATGGCGCCTGACCACTGAGAGGCACGGGTATATGCGAGCTTGGCAGGATTCCAGTACCGGTCGTAGTTGTAAGCTACGTACAGGCGGTCAGGGTGGCCGGCTTGCCGGCGAGCCAGTTGGTTGATCAAGAAATCGGCGGCGGTCTCGATTAAGTTTGCAATGTGGTCGCGCTCGGCGCCCTCGGTCACATCATACAATGCCAACAAGGCCTCGAAATAGTGGGTGAATACATCCACATTGTTCACGCCGATGATCACACTGAAGTCGCGGTTAAAGCCGGGACGGATGCCGCCGGGGTATTCGGGGTCCAAAAACTGTTCTTCGACGACCCGAAGCTGGTGCAATGCAGTTCGTAGGTGCTCAGGATTGCCTGTGACCGAGTAGGCCTGTGCCAGCGCCATGAGAGCATGAACATTACCATATCCTTGCTTCTGGGTCTCTCTAACGCGGCCGTCGTGCTGAACCTCCCAGAAAAAGCCGCCGTGTTCAGGATCCCAAAAATGGGTGATCAGGCATGTTACGCCCTGGTTGACAGCTTTCAGGAAGCGCTCGCCTTCAACGGACCCAGCGGCGCGATAAGCTTCCTCGTTAATGTAGATGGCGCGGCTCTGGGCGATGACGGTGCTGGCGTAGCCCAGGTTTCGGTAATATTCCGGTATCTCGCGGTCTCCTTCGATGCTCTGTGGGACCCTCGAGCCAAAGGATCTCACCTTCTGCTGCCAATCGTAGGTCAAGTCGACGTAAAAACAGCCGTCGAAGCCAACCTGGTAGGCACCCATGCCTGATTGCCCATCGAGCCCGCCGTTCCAGTGATCAGTGACATCGATTAGGGTCTCGCGGTACCAGGCAGGGTCCAGGAACAGGTCTTTGGCAGGTAGAGAGATATCTGGAGCGGGGGAGGGGGGCGAGGTAGGGGTAGCTGTTGCCGGTGGTCCTGCTGTTGCTGTTGGACCAGGTGTATAGGTCTCCACATGATTGGCCAGAGGCAGCGGCGCCAATCGAGATGTTGGCTCAGAAGCTGATTGCAGCCGGCCACAACCGGCGAGTGTGACCAACATCATGGCGGTGCTTAACGCGTGTCTCATACCTAGAATTATGCGGGACATCTTTGTCTAACACTCCATCATGGTTGGCGTTTTCCCCTCAGACTAAAGGAGCGCCGAAATGTATCTCGGCGCTCCCTCTTCCTGTGTATAGAGGGGAACTCATCTACCCCTTTACACCGGTCATGGCGACACTCTCTACAAATTCCCTTTGGAAGCGCAGGAAGAAGGCCATCGGCAATAGGGAAGACAGCATAGCGCCCAGCATGACAGCGCCCGCTGTCGCTCCCGTCAGAACAGTAGAAAGATGGGCCATGGCTACAGGCACGGTGAAATGAGCGTTATCTTGAGCAACGATCAACGGCCACACGAAGTTGTTCCAGGAGCCCAAGACGGCAAACACGCCCAGGGCCGCCAATGCTGGAGTGGTTAGCGGCATAACAACCTGCCACCAGATGCGCAGCTCACCCGCGCCATCGATGCGGGCAGCATCGATCAGTTCGTCTGGAATACTAAGCATATACTGTCGCAGGAAGAATACGGCAAAGGCGCTGACCCAGCCGGGTACCATCAGGCCTGCATAAGTGTTGACCCACTTGAGTGCGCTGATGGTAAGAAAGTTAGGAATCAATGTGACCGGCCAGGGAATCATAAAGGAGGCCAGGATAAATAAGAAAATGAAGTTGCCTCCTGGGACCCTGCGTTTAGCCAACACATATGCCACCATGGAGGCCAGCAGCAGTTGCATAATTGGGTTGACGATGGCGATGGCGAGGCTGTTGAGCATGATGGTGCCAAAACGCCAGGGTGCCTTTTCAAAGTATTGGAAGAGCCCGCGGGTGTGTTGCAATTCAGTCGGCGTGGGATCGTAGAAGTTGTTCAGGGTTGGATTCTGGGGCCAGAAGGTGGGCGGAAATGTGGTTAGCTCCTGCACGGTCTTGAACGAGCTGATGACCATGTAGTAGTAGGGTATCACCATGGTCAACGCCAGGATGAAGATCGGCAGACGGATGCTAAGCCAGACGAGGGGTTTTTGCTTTTCTCGGATCATGGGTTACCTGTTCCTTAATTACTCAATGTTTGCTATAAAGACCATGTACTTCCTGTCGATGTGCCGGTGCAAGCAGCATCCTGATTGAGGCCTTCATAGCGTGTCTTCTGTGAAGCGGCCGATGCGCAAAAGGATCAGACTCAAGACAATGATGACCAGGAACAATATCCAGGCCAGCGCCGATGCCAGACCTATGTTGAAACGCGTGAAGCCCAGGTAGTACAGGTAGAGCAAGGGAGTCAGACCTGCATCAAGTGGTCCTCCCATCGAGTCCTGTCCACCCCCGCTGATGATGTAAGCCATGTCGAAAAGCTGGAATGCGTTAATGGTGCCGGTTACAACTACATACAGCAAAGTCGGGCGTAGAAGAGGCAGTGTGATGGTCCAGAAACGCCGCCACGAGTCGGCGCCGTCGATGGCTGCTGCCTCGTTTAATTCTGGGTTGATCGATCGCAATCCGGCCAGGATGAAGACCATCGTCATGCCACACCCGCCCCAAATGCTGATGAATACGAAGATGGGCATGTAGTATTTTGGTGTACCCAGAAAGCGGATAACATCTCCACCCAGCGAGGCAATCAGTATGTTCATCAAACCATATTTATCGCTGCGGAAAACGTACTTCCAGACCACAGTGGTGGCCAGGCCGGAAGTCACGGCAGGCATGAAGAACAGGGTGCGAGTGATCTGATTGATCTTGCCTTGCGCCTGTAAAACAACAGCCAAGATGATCCCAACAATGGTATTGATGGTGACTGTGAAGAAAACATAACGCGCGATGTTCCAGAGCGAGGTATGAAAGCGTTCATCGCTTAGCAGTGTTCTGTAGTTGTCCACCCCAACAAAGTTGATCTCTCTCGCAGCAATGCCTGTGTAATCTGTCAGGCTAAGCTGGATTGAGCGGAAGAGGGGCCAGACGGTAAAGACAAAAAATAAGAGTAAAAAAGGCAGCATCATCCCGTATAGAGGGAGATATTTGCTGATTTTGGATTGGTGCCTGACCTTTGGGTTGGCAGCTTGGGAGCCCCTGGCTATTGCTGTCATGCATTACCTCCTTTTGATCGTCTTGAAGCGGGGCGGTTCACCGCCCCGCTTCAAGTTCCAGCCTATCTTGCTTACTGGTTCAGCGTTTCTTCCAAAGCGGCCTGCATCTTCTCGAGAGCAGTTTCTGCGTCGATCTCGCCAAAGATGGCTTCCTGGATTGCCTTGGTGATGCCAGGGTTGCCTGCCTCGAAGCCTGGGCAGCTTGGTGGGCCGTAGGCAGTTGCCAGAATATCGACAACGGATGCCTTTAGCTCATCGTTGACGGGGATGTAGTCAACGAATCCGTCATAGGGCGGAATGAAAATGCCATTCTGCGATGCTATGTAGTTGGCTTGAGCTTCGACACCCTCCTGAGAGTACAGGTAGTGGATGAAGTCTGCAGCAACATCCTGCGATGCCTGAGGTGTATAGGACATGATGCCGATGATATTGCCGCCAAGGAAAGTGACTGACTTTCCGCTGGGACCGGCCGGCATGTTAGCGGGGGTCCACAGGCCGGCAATCTCGGGCCGGGTCAGGTCGAAGTCTGGGATGATCCAGTTGCCATCAATCATGACCGGGGCATCGCCGTTGACGAAGGCCACCTGGTCTGGCCATGCATCGGTGGGGGTGTTGTACTTGCTGTAAAGTTCCAGCATGAAGTCTAGTGCCTGAGCGGCTTCAGGAGTGTTAAGGGTGACCTCGGAGCAGTCAGGTGAGTAGTAGGTTCCCCCTGCCTGGTACAGGAAGCCGTGATACCCCATCCAATCGGTGTTGCCCCAGCGCCACAGCAGTGGAGCGTCGTAGCCGGCGGCCTGGAGCTGGTCAAGCAGGTCGGTAAACTCTTCCCAGGTCGTGGGAGTATCTGTAGATCCGGTAACCTCTTCGAGGATGTCAGTGCGATAGTACATCATGTTGACAGTGGCATAGTGCTGTACGGCATAGACCTCGCCCGTGGCTGGAACGATAGCTTCCCATATATTGGGCATGGTATGTTCCTGAATGTCCTTGACGATATCGGGATACTGGGCATTCAGGTCAATCATACCGTCGTTCTGACCCAGCTCAAGTCCCCAGGACATACCACCAGTGATGACATCTGGGCCACTTCCGGCAGCCGCGGCTGCCAGGACCTTGGTGTGGGCGTCAGACCACGGAACAACTTCTGCCGAGATAGTAACATTGTGATGTTCTGCCGTGTAAGCATCGGCAGCTGCCTGGACCATTCCACCATCCGTCTCCCCACCAGTGACCCATATAAGCAGGGAAACCGACTCGGCTTCCTCGGTGGCTTCGGGCTCTTCAGTGGCTTCAGGCTCCTCGGTAGCCTCAGGCTCCTCGATGACTGGTTCCTCGGTTGCAGGTGCTTCGGTAGCAACAACTTGCTGGCAGCCGGCAAGTGAAAGAACCAGCACAAGTACTAATAGAAGATAGAACCTCTTCTCCATGAATCGTACCTCCTTCTTGGTCGCATGTGGAGAAAAATTTCGCAAACATCTAGATCAGAGTAAGCAGAATATTTGACTTGCCGATATTCTTTCTCCTTTCCCCAATAGATCAGATTTTCGAGTTGGTCTTGATGAAGTCAAGCACCTCATCCACATAAGCAAACGCCAGGCAGACGACAGTATCAGCGCCGCCATAGTAAATTGCCAGACGACCGGTTGCTGCATCAGCCAGCGCTGCACAGGGAAAAGCAACATTAGGAACGTCCCCTGTACGCTCGTAAGGCGCCTGGGGAGCAAGCAAATAGGGTTCTCCTCGATAGAGCACTTTCCACGGCTGCTCCAGATCGAGCAGGGCTGCACCAAAGCTGTAGACGAAGCCGTTGCAGGAAGTAAGCACGCCATGATAGAAGAGCAGCCAGCCTTCTTGGGTCTCGATGGGAATGGGGCCGGCCCCAATCTTGGTGGCTTGCCAGCCGCTGGTGCTTCCCATGACGTAACGATGCCGCCCCCAATGCGTCAAGTCAGGGCTTTCACTGTAGTAGATGTCCCCAAACGGAGTATGCCCGTTATCACTGGGGCGGCTTAACATTGCATACTTGCCATTGATTTTTCGGGGGAAGAGGACACCATTCCGGTTAAAGGGGAGATAGGCGTTTTCCATCTGGTAGAACGTCTCAAAGTCGTAGGTGTACCCAACGCCAATGGTGGGACCATAGTAACCATTACACCAGGTCACATAATACCGATCCTCGATCCAGCGAACGCGTGGGTCGTACCCGTACTGGAACTCATTGATCTCTTCGATCTGAGAATCAGCAGGAAGCCACTGGATGCGCTCATTCTGGAGGGTCCAATTGATGCCGTCAGGGCTTTTTCCACTGTGGAGCTGCATGACCCGTCGCTTATCGTCGCAGCGGAACACGCCAGCAAAGCCATCTTCATAGGGCACAACAGCGCTGTTGAAGATGCTGTTGGAGCTGGGTATCAGATCGTGGGGAATGATTGGGTTTTTACCGTAACGCCAGACCACATTGTGGTTGTTGGCAGGGCGATCTTGCCAGGGAATATTCGGTAGGGCGTCTCCAATGATAGTCGATTGTGACCCAGTTGGCGTCATAGTGCTTGAACCTTGCATGAGTAGTGATGAGATTGATCTTCTTGGTGAGCTTCAATGTCCAAAATTGATACAGTTGGGCATAAGTTCATCCCCAGCTTCAGGAGGTCTTCCCAACTGTTTAAGTGTTCCAGGTCAAGCCATAACTAAGGGTTTACTTAGGCCCCGGAACACTAGTAGCATGGCTTTTGCCAATATTGTGATATGTAACATTCCCGATTGCCGATCTTGACTTTTAAGCTCTATTGGCACAGTACAAACGTCAAGAAAGTGTGATAAGTGCTGCTGTGCTGGTAGCACCCCAGCATTAGTAAGCATATATCTCGGACCGAATTCAGGCGTTGATGCCAATTATTCAGTTTTGATGAGAAAGCAAAGGTCAAAGACTGTTGTTTGAGTTTCTAGACAAGTTTTGCACAGTCCCATAATAAAGGAGAAATAGGGGCTTGTCAATATTTTAGTGATAGATTTACTAAAACTATGCGTGTTAAAGGGGTGTTGTTCACTAAAATATTCAGGGATATATGCTACGCAGGCAGGACGGAATCGCGTTCTATGAGGTGTGGGCAGATGACGGTGCGCACCCGTCCAGCTTCGGGAAACTCGATCCGGTTGATAAGCAAATGAGCTGCCAGCCGCCCCATTTCCACCATGTCAACTCGCATAGTGGAGAGTCGTGGTGTGACCAGATGCGCGAGATGGATGTTATCGAATCCAACCACAGATAGATCCTCTGGGATGCGGCTGCCAAGACTCTGCGCTGCCTGCATTGTTGCAATTGCCACGTCATCATTGCTCCCAAATATAGCTGTGATCTCTGGGTGTTCCAAGACCAGGTTGTCAACACAAGGTTTGACGGCATTGGGATGAAGGGGGCAATCGCCAAAGGCCGGTGTCAAGCCGTGGGCCCCAAGTGCCTGCAGATAACCTTCTCGGCGTTCTTGTATGCTGGGATAGGATTGCGGTTGGCTTCCAACAATAGCAATATGGTGATGCCCTTTCCGGATCAGATACTCTGTTGCACGATAACCGCCCATGAAGTTATCCGTCACAACAGCGTCAAACGGGTCGCCATCTGCGTATGCGTCCACAAGCACAACCGGCATTCCCAGATCTTTCATGATGGCTGCCATCTGGCGATCCAGGTGCATGCCTACAATCAATAGGCCGTCGACTTCCTGGCGCGTCATTAAACGAGGCATCTCGAGTGGATTGTTGGTTTCGTCAACCAGCAGATTGGCATACATGAGGTTGATCTGACTGCGCCGGCAGATCGTCTCTATCCCAGCTAAAACAGATGCGTAAAAACTGTTGGTTGCTGGAATAAAATCTGGGCGGCTCTTGACGATCAGACCGATTTGGTTAGGCATACTGCGGCTGTGCGCTCTGTTGGATGGAGAATAGATGTATCCTAGCGTTCTGGCGCTATCCAGCACGCGTTGGCGGGTTTCTTCGCTCACACCTGGCTTGTCGCGGAGGACCAACGAAACGGTTGCCAGAGAGACGCCGCTGTCCTCGGCTACGTCGGCCAGTGTGACCTTCCTATCAGATTTTGATGTGATACTCATTACCACTCCCAACTCGTCTGGAATTTTTAATAGAATATCGTAACCCACACTCTCGGGTTTAGACAAATGCTGGGAATATTTTGAGTCAACGAACGGAGATTCTTGCAGAACGGTGGGTTATCTGCCTATCTCAGGCCTGGGGTATTGAAGAAACTCTCGTAACCCTGTAGGCGAGCCGCTGTGTGGGGATCGGGTCGCCACCAGAGGCGCCAGCGGAGTTTGAAAGCTTCCCAATATAGGCGTCGAGGGATCTGGATTCTACCGTCATGGCCCAGTACCAAGCCGGTAATCTGTGGGCCAGCATTGATGTGCTGAATGTGCCATGCTTTGCGAGGCTGGATTGCGTAACCGGCGTCGGTTAGAATGCCCCTCAGTTTTGGTTCGAAGTAGGCTGGAACACGGTCATTGCGCCAGGAAAATGTGAGGTCATCCCCGTACCGGGTGTAGATGGCGTCGGCACGCTGCGCTAGGGAAGCCATCTGCTCATCGAGATCGTAGTTCACCAGATTGCTCAGGCAGGGGCTGGTTGGTGCGCCCTGGGGTAGACCGTCACGGTAAACACATAACCGCATAAGAACCGCAAGCTCCTTACCACGCCATCCTTGCCGGACAAAGAACCTACGCACGCGGTCGGCGGTGGTCGACTCGAAGAAATCGACCAGATCGAGCGTGGCAATCAGCGTTTGTCCGGCGTGCCGACGGGCATTATCCATGATCGAGCATCCGCGCTGAAAGGCCGTTGCTGCAGGATGAACAGGGAGCGTGTAGAGGTAGTTGTGGAGAAGTCGGTGCTGCAGTTGCTTGAGAGCAGGTGATGGGGCCAGTATGCGCCGCTCTCTCCCATCGCGCTTGGTAATGGAGAAAGGTCGGTAATGGTAACGTGGCCCCATTCGAATGTTGGGTAGTTCACCCACTGGCACTTGCAGCCAATATGCCAACTGTGCCTCCCACTCACTTGCTTGAGTGGAAGGTATCGACAGCAGCTCACGCAGGCAGCGCGGCACAAAGTGTGCCAGTGGGTTATGCATCGATCTATTCCTTGGCTTCCCTCGTCAGCAGTGATTGCACACCAGGTAGAATCAACACATTGCCTGACTTGGAGGCCAGCGCAGCCAGTGTCTCCAGTTCCTGGAGACGCAGGATGTCCGGATTATCCCGCAGCAGCTTAGCCGTATTAGCGCGGGCCCGGGCGGCGGCTACTTCGTGCCGGGCGGCTACCAGTCCGGCGCGGCCTTTGAGATCAGCTTCTACTTCTTGCAAGAAAACATTGCGTACGGTGGCCGGGAGGACAATATCTTTGACGCCCACACGGGTTAAGTTGATGCCATATGTGAGCGCCCGCGGTGCAACGGCATCCAGCAGCTGGGTAGAAAGAGCATCGCGATCCTCGAGCAACTCCTCCAGCGTATTGCCGGTGATAGTCTCTCGCAGAGTTAATTGCAGATCCTGATACAGCTGCGTGACATAGCTTTCAGTTGTGTGTGCAGCTGCTACAGGGTCGCTGACCTGATACTGGGCAATGAGTGTCACCCGTACCCCTATCTTGTCGCTGGTCAGAATCTCTTGGGCATTCACAGTCTGACTGGTCTCGCGGATATCCATGCATTCGATCCGGCTTCGTTGCCAGAACCAGTGTGTGTAACGCCCTGGTGTTAGCAATTTCTGAAAGCGCCCTCGTTGATAAAGCAGGCCTCGCTCATACTCTTGAATCTCCACAACGGTTCTTATGGCCATCGCAGCTCCTTGAATGTGAAAAGTGTAAACGACCGAGTGTTTCCGGTTTATGTCAATCTATAGCTGTTGACCACACCATAAAACACTCGGTCGGCAGTTGTCGTGCCGTGAAGTCTCTCCGATGGCACTTACCGGGCGCGGGGTGAAGATTGATGATGGTACGCTGTGCGAGTCACAATCTCCACACAAGGAGGAGGCCGGACAGACACTTTGCTCCACCAGGTATCCTCTTCGCCGCAGGGCGTCCGGCATGTGGCGGTTTCCCGCAGTCGGAAAGAACCTCACGGCCGGGAATATACCCCCGCGGCGCAGCCGCGGGGGTATATTATGGGTCCTATGTGCGGTACGCTCTTGCCTATTGGGGAGCGCCGCAAGGACGGTATGCTCAGGAATTATACAGCAAAAACGGGGTAGAACAAGCGGGCAAATGGTAGGTATTATGCTATGCCCGCAACATCAAACTTCTAAAACTCGCTCTTACTTCTCCAAGCATAGCAATCG
This sequence comes from Anaerolineae bacterium, assembly GCA_016927375.1. Classification (GTDB taxonomy): domain Bacteria; phylum Chloroflexota; class Anaerolineae; order Aggregatilineales; family UBA3940; genus JAFGMS01. Next base: position 388 of record JAFGMS010000346.1, on the reverse strand, counting down.
GTCAATACAAACCCGTGAGGTCTTTTGTCATATTTTGGGAATGCATCCGTCTATGATGTTGTGATTTTTTCCTGCAAGGAGCCTTCTTGTTATTCTCTTAGTGAGTGTTCCTTCAGAAAACCAATCACCGCTTGATCAAAGAGTGTTGGGACGAGCAAATTAGACGGATCGCCTCCACCTTTCAATATCTGGAATTGTGCTCCAGGTATGTTTTCTGCTGTTGTGCGAGCCATATTAATGGCTAGCTTCCCAAATGCATCGCCGACCAATACGAGAGTGGGGATGCTAATCTTTGGTAATTCCTCTAGTCACCCGACACTAGAAGAGAAAGGGCTTGTAGAGAGGGAAAACGTTGGATAAGGTTGATGCATCAAACCAAACCTGAAGG
>JAFGMS010000345.1 GCA_016927375.1 Anaerolineae bacterium | reverse complement strand
GCTGTCGGTGTCAATGTGGCTGTCGGTGTCAATGTGGCTGTCGGCGTCGATGTGGCTGTCGGCGTCGACGTGGCTGTCGATGTCAGAGTAACAGTCGGAGGCCGGGTTTCCGTTGGCGGTTGGGTTGCGCCCGGCTGCGCGGTAGCCGGCTGCGCCGTGATTAGCTGTGTTGTAGGCGCGCAGCCGGCAAGCACGATCGAGATCGTGCCGAGACAATAGAGAAACTGGAAGCCAATCGTTCGAAACAGCATCTCTTCTTCCCTGATCATTGTAAGTGGTGAGATGATGACAGTCACAGTTTACAATCTGTCCGGCTGGTTGGGCAAAGCACCCCCTACGCCAGCAGGCTCTTGATCTTCAATGCCACCATCATCCAGACAGGCAGAGCCACCACCTTATGCTGTCTCTTGGGGCTTCATGGACATCGGGCTCTTGAGATCTGCCTCGCCTCGATTGTCCTGGAACGAGGCAGCCATCGCGCCAGGGAGGAACAAACCTACGCCAACGCTGAATGGCTTCAGCTTCCTCTTTCAACACAAAAAGGCATCTCGACCAGTTTTCTGGCAGCAATCTGCCCGCATATATGGCCGTTCAGCAGTTCATTTCAGTTGTCACAATCAACAACCAAACTCTGCCACCATCATCAGCGTGGTAGCTCCAACACAACCACCGTACCATAATCAGGCGCGGTTTGCACTTCCAGCTTGCCGCCAATCATCGCAGCACGCTCGCGCATGCCTGCCAAACCAAAATGTCCCTGTTCTACAAACCGCCCTGGTACCAGGCTGCCAGTGATACCCTGACCATCATCGGTTACCGTCAGACGCAGCCGGTCAGGGTAGCTGGTTAATCGCACCTCGATCTCAGAGGCATCGGCGTGACGGATGGCGTTGCGCAGCGCCTCCTGTGCGATGCGAAAAACCGCTACAGCTACATCGTCAGGCAGATTTACCTCGGCGCAGGTAAATTGAAAATTGAACGAAGGTCGGGTACCTGTATCCATTTGCTCAATGAGTGCTTTGAGTGCAGTGGCCAAATCGTGTTGAAGCATCGGTGGGCGCAAGTCGTGGCAGATACCGCGCAGTGTGCGCACTGCTTCGCTGGAGCGTGCGGCCAGATCACCAAAAAGCTCCTCATTGGTTTGCGATTGGCTCTCCAGCGCTTTCAGGTCACGGCTCACAGCACATAGATCTTGCAGAACAATGTCGTGCAGATCTCGTGCCAATCGACCGCGTTCCACTTCCTGAGCCGCCACCACTCGGTGATACAGTGTGCGGATTTCAGCAGCTGCCAACCGCTCCCCTTCTGCATAATGAATGGCATCCAAGATCACCGCTGCCTGACGACCGAGATTGGTCAGGCAGCCCAAATCCTCGGGAGAGTATCGAAGGCTGCCCACCCGTGCACCCAGTAGCCACATTCCCCGCAGATCGGTGCCGCGCATGAGTGGAACCCATACATATGTCCAGCCCAGATTGGCACGCCCCTGCTCAATCAGCTGACGTAATCGATCTCGACCTGTGCTCTGTGCCTCCCCGCCGGAGGCCACCCAGCGCACCGCGGCGTGGCTGATCGGCAAACGCAACTCACCCCCCATTACGTCGATCAGCTGATACTCAGCCGGCAGGAGCAAGATAGCGCGAGTGGTCCGAAAAGCATCCGGCACCTCGGTCACCAGTATGTGAGCCAATGTTTTCTGATCGAGCACGCCGGCCAGCCGCCGACCGTGTTCCACAAGCAGCATTTCATGATCGACCGGCTTTCCAAAACGTCGTCGATGCAGCCACCGGCGAACTTTGCCACAGAGCCATAATCCCAACGCCAGAATGAGCCAACCCAACAGCAACCAGGCAAGTCCATCGATGCTCATATCAAATGTTTCTCGGCAGCCAACTGCAGTGCCTCGTAGCGACTGTGTACCCCCAGCTTGGCATAGATAGCACTGAGATGGTTACGCACAGTCCCGGCGGAAATATGCAGCGATTGGGCAATCTGCGGATTAGGAAGGCCGCGTTTGGCCAAACGCAGGATTTCGATCTCGCGCTCTGTAAGGGTCTGCTCCGGCTCATCGGCACGTGTGGCCTGAGCCAACGCTGCGTACGCCTGCGGGCTGAGGTAGACCTGCCCATCAGCCAAATCATGAATGATGGCATCGATGCGTGAAACATAGTCGTCATCCTTGAGGATGTAACCATACACACCCAGTTGGAGCAGCTCACGCACACTGGTAGGTTCCAGATGAGCACTGAGGAGACAGATTTTCAGTTCTGGAAAGTCGGCACGCAGCTGGCGTACCGCTGCACGGGCATCAAACTCCGGCTCCAGGAACAGATCCAGCAGCAGCACATCAGGACGTACCTGGCGAACAAGGTTCATCACCTCGCCGCCGCGTCGCACCTCGCCCACCAGATGGATATCAGAAGTCTGATCGAGCAGGGCGCGCAAGGCTATGGCAACATGCGGATGGTCATCGACGATGGCAACACGGATCATAGACAATCTTCCTTACTAACGCTCTCCGTGGATTGTACTCGGAACAAGAAGAAAACCCACCATGACAGTGTCATGTTATGCCATGACACCCTCACAGACTTTGCGTGACATATGCCTATGGAAAGTCTATTGAGAAGAACCGATAATGAAAATCAGATGAACACATTTGAGCCTGGAATATCTAACTCGTTGCTCATTATTAACTAATAGCGATTGCTATGCAATCACCAATAAACACATTCTGAGGAGTGACTCATGATCCAAATTTCACCAATGGGGATGAAAATGGCGGCACGTGATTGGGCCTTTGGATTCCCGCTTTCGCGGGAATGACAGGAGCAGCGAAAGCATAGCAAGCTGCTTCTTGTGAAAGCAATAGATGCATGTAGAGCTTTTAGCTCATACCTCAGCCCTCATGGCTCAGGCCTATTTCAAGGGAGACAACAACATAATGAAAAAGAGATTTACTGTACTGCTTATTCTCTTGGGCTTGCTCAACACAATTCTGGTTGGCTGTGGTAGCAATGAGCCCACTCAACAGGCTGCCGTAACACCTTCCGGCGAAACAGTAGCTGTCGATTATGGTACAACAGGTGTAATCAATGCTACAGGCACCGTCGTTCCTGCCCGGGCTGTCAAATTGAGCTTTCAGACTGGTGGGCAGGTAGAAGAATTGACCGTGAGCATCGGTGATGATGTGGAGGCTGACCAGTTACTTGCCCGGTTGGATGACAATGACCTGGTTCGGGCAGCAGAAGCAGCTTCTCTGCTTGTCGAAGAAGCCTCAGTTAATGTTGATATCGCTCAGAAGGAGCTTGAGCGGCTGGTCAAATGGGCTCCTAACGCGCACAGTGTTGCAGCAGCTGAGGCAGCCCTCGCCAACGCCGAGGCCAGTCTTGAAGTGGCGCAGGCAGACTACGATCAAGTGGCCTGGATGCCCGGTGTCAGCGCCTCAGCCCAATCGCTGCAGCTGGAGCAAGCTACCAATAACTACAATGTAGCCAAATCCAATGTGGACTACCTGTATTCGAGCAGGCCGGACACCCAGCGGGCTACCGATAACTTAGCGCTGGCCGATCTGGTACTTGAGAAAGCTGAACTCAATTGGGAAATCGCTCAGGATGCTCTCAAGAAAGCCATCCTGCGGGCGCCATTCTTCGGAACCATAACCGCCGTGAACATCCAGGAAGAAGAAGTAGCCGCGGCAGGGGCCCCAGTCATCGAAATCATCGATACCGAGCACTGGCAGGTGGAGACAAAGGATATTGGGGAACTGACTGTCGATCAGGTCAGCATCGGGCAAGAAGCTCGGGTTACCGTCAATGCCTTCCAAGGAGAAGCGCTGACAGGCACCGTGGTAGGGATCTCCCCTGTCGCCATCGTGCAGCTGGGAGATACCACCTACACCGTCACCATCGAGCTGGAGCCCACCGACCTGGACCTGCGCTGGGGAATGACAGTCAAGGTGGCAATCCCGCTGGGGGATGGGGGTTAGGGAGACGACCTTCGGTTGTATGGGGTTGGGGAAAAGCGAAAAACCCTGGCTGACGGCTGAATGCTGATAGCTGTCAGCCTCCATCAATGAGGTAACTTGCAGCCGCGTCAGCGAAAACCTGATCACTGAAAACTAATCACCTGTCACTCATCACTATCTGTTGGCAAGCGCTGAATAGATGAGTGGTTACAAGAAAAGAAGGGTACTGATAATGTTGCACGGAGAAAATCTCACACTCACATACAAGGATGGTGAAGGCTTGGTAGATGCACTGCATGGTCTTTCGCTGAGCATCGAAGATCATCAGTTCATCGGTATCCTGGGACCATCCGGCTGCGGCAAGAGCTCGCTGCTCTACCTGCTCAGCGGGCTGCGCAAGCCAACCAAGGGGGAGGTGTATCTGGACGATCGTCCCTACAGCAAAATGCCGGAGCGGGAACGTGTCGAGCTTCGCCGCACCGAGTTTGGCTTCGTCTTTCAACAGCACTTCCTCATCAACTACCTGACCGCGCTGGAAAACGTGATGGTCTCGGCGCCGGTACAGGATAGGGCCCATGCTGAACAGGGCAAAGCGCTGCTGGCCGACCTGGGTCTGGGCGAGAAGCTGCACCGTTTCCCCTACGAGTTGTCCGGTGGCGAGCGGCAGCGGGTGGCCATTGCACGGGCGATGATCCACCGCCCACGTGTCATCTTCGCCGACGAGCCAACCGGTCTGCTTGATCGCCGCACCGGCTTGCAGGTGATGGCGCTATTGCGTAGTTACCGCGAGCAGGGCAGCCTGATCGCCGTCACTCACAACCCCGAGATCCTGGCCGAGGCCGACCTGATCGTCAGGCTGCGCGATGGGCAAATCGCCAGCATGGAAGATCGTGTGGCCCGGCAGACACAGGAGGCAGCCAAATGAAGCCGCTATCCCCCTTTACCTACTACCTTCGTCACAAAGGCCAGGCGCTGTTGCTGACTGTCTTGCTGGCTCTGGCTGTCTCAGGCCTGTATCTGCTCGTCGGCTTGATGCAAGAGACGTTTGTCACGCCTCTCCATACCGTTAATCAATACCTGGTTAAGTTCAGCCTGGTGCAGCCAGATCCTGGAACAATGCTGGACCCGGCTGCAGTTGCCCAGATACGTGCCCACCCGGATGTAGCTCAGGTACTGGTTCAGAATAGTCTGGAAATATCAGTACCGAATGTAGGAGGTGTTGCCACGCCCACCCGCTTGCTCGGCTTACGGGAAACAGACGCGGCTACGGTGCTGCCCCGGTGTAATGTCATCCTGGCTGAAGGACAACTGCCACACCCGAACACCAATGGTGTTGCACTTTCCCAAGAAATCGCCGCAGCCCTCGATCTGGAAATCGGTGACAGGTTCGATTGGGCCAAAGATGATTTCTTCTATGCCAGCATCGTCAGTCCGCTGGAAGTGGTGGGCATTCTATCCGGCGACGTTCGGTTGGGGATTATGTCTTACGAATATCTGGAGAGCCACGAACGCTACCGCGATCTGGCCAGTTATGGCATATTGGTCATCGCTCAACCGGACCGCGAGGCGGCAGTGGACAGCTTCCTCCAGGAGACTGTTCGCAGCGATCGTACTGATGTCTATACGCACCAGCTCCTGACAGAAGAGGTGACAAAGACCCAGGTGTTGTTATGCCTGATGTTCGTTCCGATTGTTCTGTTGGTGACGGCGGGTATCACGCTGGTCATCGGAGCCATCAACCGGCTGGCATTCATGCAGCGGCTGCCTGAGTTCGGCACGCTGCACGCCGTCGGCCACGGCAAAGCATGGCTGGCCCGCCGCCTGACGCTGGAAACAGCCGGGCTGGCCCTCGCCGGCTGGATGCTGGGCATCCTGATATCGTTGGGAGCAATGGTGCTTCTGAACAAAGCCATCTATATACCCAAAGGCTTTGCATTCAACCCCCTCCAGCTGACGGCGCTCCTGTTCGTCATACCTATGCCGCTGGCCGTGATTGGGTTGACGCTTTTCACCGCCATGCGTGCCCTTGGACGCATGGATGCCGTGGCGATTGTCGAGCGGGGAGAGCTGAGCTTAGAACAGGAACAATCCGGGAAAGCCCTGCGCGGGAAAGCCAGCACACTGACCCGTCCGCTGGCCTCAACCACATTCTACCAGCGGCATATGGGCCAGGCAGTGGCGTTGATCGGTACCATGGCGTTGATGATCGTGGGGACGACGCTACTTGTCTTCATCCTCCAGGCCTCCACCGATGTGATGATACAACCGCCGCTAAAGCCCCTGGAGCCGGTGAGCCGGGTCTCTCAAAAAGGGATGCCGCTGGAAACAACGGTGCTCGCACAGATTCACGCACACCCGGCGGCGGAGCGCACGATTCCTGTCTATGTCTTTTCGCCCTTAGACATCTCGATCCCGCCGATGCTCACGAACTATCCAGTAGAAGCATATGGCGTTATGACAGATGATATGGCCTATCTGATGGAGCTGTACAACCTCGAGTTAGCAGAAGGTCATCTACCACACCCCAATACCAACGAGCTCGTCATTCCCTGGGTCGTTGCTCAGAACCGTGACGTCAAGGTGGGCGATGTGATTGGAGATCGTGCCCATCCCATCTATCCCAACGCCCCTCAACTGCCTTCCGAGCTGGTGGTTTCAGGTATCCTTGCCCCAGACGAGGACTCCTGGCTGAGTTTCTCGTCACTGGAGTTTATCAACGCTTACCCAGATCGCTGGAAAGGTGATCTCTCACTCATCGTCGTGCCTAAGGCCGGGCAAAGGTCGACGCTTGACAGTTGGTTAGAGAGCCAACTGTCCGGGGAACGGCATACCGTGCTCACCTATGGCAATCAGCAAGCCTGGTGGCAAAATGCAGCGAACACGCTGCTGCTTACCATCTCTCTGATGGAAAGTATCATTGCTCTGGTGGCAGCCCTGGCCCTGGTAGGTCTCAACTATCTCTTTGTCGCCCAACGGCGAGCCGAGTTTGGCGTATTGAATGCACTGGGTTTCGGCCGCCTGCAGCTGGTAGCCCGTATTGTGCGAGAAAGCCTCCTCACCACCGGCGCGGCCTGGCTGGTAGGCGTGCTTGGTTGTACCCTCATCGTACTGTACATGCAGCATGGCTTATACGAACCAGTCGGCTTGAAGCTCGATTTCTTCAATCTTATGCCCTGGCTGTTCACGCTGCCGGTTCCCGCGGCGGTGCTGGCAGTCAGCGCCGCTACCATCAGCCGGATGCTATCCCGGCTCGATCCGGTGTCCATCATCGAGAAGAGATAGAGCACATAAGGGTAAAGAGAACATGAGACATTGACCAACATGGAGGAAGCATTTGGCTACTTGATGGCTGCTCCTCGCAAATTTGCCGACGCGCCACTCATGAGCCGGCAGCCTCGGCCAGCACACCGAGTGTCGACCGGGCGCAAGCTTCCCAGGTGAAGCGCTTGACGCGTTGAAAGCCGCGTTTCACCTGAGCTTGCCTCAACTCCTGGTCGATCAGCAGCTGCCGGAGCGCCTCGGCTAGCCCACCAACATCCAGTGGATCGATGGTCAGCGCAGCGTCATCGACCAGTTCAGGCAGCGACGAGGTATTCGAGCATACGACCGGTACACCCTGCGCCATAGCCTCAAGGACCGGAAAGCCGAACCCCTCATACAGCGAAGGAAAAGCATAAACCTGGGCATTCCTGTACAGGACCGCGCGGTCGGCATCGGAGACGTAGCCGGGCAAGATCACCTTATCTGCCAGACCTAATACGTCGATTTTCTCCAGCAGGCGCTCGTACTCCCACCCCGGGCGGCCGGCCAGAACAAGACATAAATCAGCCAGGGTATCTTTCACCAGAGCAAAGGCATCAATGAGCCGGGCCAAGTTCTTGCGAGGGTACAAGCTGCCCACGTGTAGAATATACGGCCCCGGTATTCCCAGTTGTCGACGGACATCTTCATGCGCCTGGCAGTCCTCGACCGGATTGACATAGTCGATACCGGAATGAATGACTCTGATTTTCCGCTTTGGAACACCGGCAAGCTTGACCAGATCATCGGCCGTTGCTTGTGATATGGCTATCACGCGGCTGGCCACTCTGGTACTGTGCCGGGTTGACCAATCAAGATAGAGACGGCTGAGCAAGGGGTGACTATCCGGGAAATGCAGATATCCCAAGTCATGAATGGTCACCACAGCGGGGATATCTTTCACGCCCGGCCAGGGAATGACGTGTGCGGGAACAAAAAGGACTTCGGGGCGATCACGTCGAACAGCAGAGCCAAGAGCAATATGGGTCCATAGGCGCTGACGGTCAATAATCCGGTATTCGATGTTCTCCCCCGCCGGGAGCAATCCCTGAGGCGGCTCATCCCGAAGGTAGAGGCGGAAACGATGCTCTTTCCCTTGCAGGATCATCGCCTGAATGATCTGTAAGCTGTAGCCCTCCGTACCGGTGCGATACACATGAGTCGCCCGGCTGGCATCAATGGCGATTAGCATTGGCGGTATCCGTTCAGAGGAGTGGTCTATGAGCAAAAGCTCACCAATGGGAATGAAAATAGCAGCAGCTTGTAAGTGATTGTGGCGTATGAATTCTCGCTTTCGCAGGAATGACAGCATTGGCGCAGGCCGGTTATGTTGAGGCTTGTGATAGCAGGAGGCACATATAAAGCACAAAGCTTTTAACTCATTGCTCGTGCCTCATTGCTCGTTGTTATTTTCAAGGGAGCATATACCCATGCATCAATCAGCGCGTCCAGGCGACTATGCAGACTGGCAGATGATCGCTTATCACAGGCACTCAGCTGTCTATTTCCTCTATGAGTTCGTCTTCTTCTTGCGGTATACGCGGCTGTACGATAATCGCGAGCAGGGCCAGGACAACCAATACCCACCAGAATTTAACGATCCGGTCGAAAACCGGCCCTTGAACCATTCTCAAGGTGAGTGGTAAGGCAAACAAGCCTATACCGCCAAAGATGTAGGTTGGGATGAGTAGTGACTGCTGGCGCATTCCTTCAGCCAGATAGAGTATCAACAAAGCAAAGCCCAGACACAGCGGGATGACAGGCCAGAAACGGGCCACATCCGGCCAAGTCAGGCCGCCGACACGGAGCGAGAACAGGTTCAAGAAGCCGCCTATCAACAACCCGGATACCCCCAGGAAAAGCAGCCCGCCGTGCTTGCGCTTCTCGAAGATATACTGAACGAGACAAGCAAGCCCTGATACGGCGATGATGGCAGGCCACATATACCGGATGCCGGCCAAACGGACGCCAAACCGTATCGCGATGATCCAACCGCCGATTACCACCAGTCCCAGTCCAACAATAAGAGAACCTGGTTGTCGTCCCATATCTAATCTCTCCACATGTAAGAGTCACAGCGCTGCTGCAACACCGGGTCAGGCTGTGCACCGGTTATACTATCCAAGGCAAAGTGACATTGCAATGCCATCACGCCATTCAGGTTGTGCTCGAACTCGGGCTGCTCGGCGCTATACAGCTCAACAACCGCCGCCGGGACATTTCTTTCGGCCAGCCAGTTGGTGGCATCGCCCGACACCTCATAAGCGGTAAATTTGCGTACCGGATACCCTGTGGCGTCTTCGAGCAAAGGCCCCATCCAATCAACACCCGGTGCCATGTCGCCGCACTCCCCCATAAAGATACCACCTGCCGCGCTATGATAAAATAGCACTGCATCTGGCGATACAGACAGGAAAAAGGTTCTGAGGGCCATTGTCTCCAGTTCGGAAAACGGTCGAGGGCCAGGGGAGACCGGCGTATCACGCACGTAGGCGGTATCAGACCACTCACAGCCCCAATTGCGGTTCAAATCGACCTCATGTGCATTCAAACGCCCAGACAGCGACCGGCCTCGCACCAAACCATCGGGGTTGGCCACCGGGATAATGAATAGACGAATGCCGGGCAGGACATCATTTGGATTTTCCCGGAAATGACTTACCAACAACTCAGAAAGGCGAACGGTATTGGCTTCGGCTCCACCATGAATCCCCCCGACCAATACAAGGGTATAAAAGCCATCGCCAAACTGCCAGGCCCAGATATCGCGTTCTTCCCATGATGTGCCAATGGAAAACTGAGGTATATCAGGGTAAGGCGTGGCAGTTGGCAGGATCAACGTCGGGAAGGGAAGAGAAGTTGAAGGGAGCGTCTCAGCAGGAGTTTCCGCGATCATTGGAAAAGAAGTCTCCGGCGATGGGGAAACAGACGAAGAGATCACCGGCAGGGCCACTACTCTGGTTGGGTAAGAGGTAGGAGTAACCTGGATGGCCGACGTTGACGGCTTAATTTCATCCACCAGCGTCGACGAAGCACAGGCCAACGATGCCAGGCTAAGCCAAAATACCAACGCGGTGGTGAACTTACAGCTCATCGTCTACAGTCCACAGTCTCTCTTGTCGCGCTAAGATGTTGGGGAAAAGTGCCAGCATCTGATTATGGGACCGGCGGCAACAGAAAAACATTTCGATCTTTTTCAAAAAACTTCTCGATCTTTTTCCGAAAACATTTCGATCTTTTTTCTGGCATGTCAAAGGTGCTGGAGTGAAGAAGCATTACTCGATCTCGGGAAGCATTGTTCTTTACCGGAGATCCATTCAGGGCCATATGCCATCACCCGGTGCTACGAGCTGAGCATTGGTCGTGCTCATACAAACCTGGTTTGCACATCAGCTCCCGCCTTGCCTATCTCGTACATAAAGATATTCTTCGTGTCATCGATTGCTGTGGGCATCCAACCTTCCATCGAGAATGAGTGTGATACGATCTTGGCTCCGGGACGCATCCGATCCCCCAATCGTCCCTTCATTTTCTGATTTGTGCCTTGCAACAGATATATTGTAACCACATCGGCATCACCCAGATCGAAATCATACATGTTACCATGATAGACATGAGCCCTTTTGCGCAAGCCCAGCATGCAGAATGCATCCTGGCAATGCTGTGGTTGCAGATGGAGATCCTCTAGGTATCTGTTAACACAACCTAGCGAAACATCTCGTCCAGAAGCAGTTGTATTGGACCCCATTGGGGCTGCAAGACAGATGCTCCTGCTTCAGTCGTTGTGCCGGTCACGAGATCATTATCCAGGACACGGCTATCAATGTTATTGGGGCCTACCCACAGGAGTGAAGGAGCCATGACGGCAATATCCAGAATCGTCAAATCGGTATCAACATGCCGGGTAAATGCCATGTAGACATCGGGGAGCCGTCCCCAATTACCCGGGTTCAAGAGCTGTTGGGCCAATGCAACAATGACCTGCTGCTGGCGCTTGGCGCGCAGCAGGTCACTGGAGCCGTGACGGATACGGGCATATTGGAGTGCCCGCTCACCACTCATGTGCTGTACCCCCGGCTGGAACTCCACCACCATCGTGCCATAGTTTTCTGTAGGATATTCGTAGTCAATGAGGGCGTTCTCAACGTCGACGGTCACCCCGCCCGCAGCATCCACAATGGCGATAAAACCGCGGAAGTTCAGCCGCAGTGCGCGATCGACATGGACGCCGAAATTCTTCTCGATTGTCTCGGCCGCCAGCACGAGACCACCGCCTTGATATAGGCCTTCCCCTATCACATGAGCAGCATTGATCCGATCCGGCCCATAGCCGGGTATCTCGACATAGAGATCGCGGGGGATCGATAACATGCCCACATACGGCTGTGCAGGATCGACCGTCGCCAGGACGATGGAATCAGAGCGCGTAACCATCCCTTCCTCGGGGCGGGCATCCAACCCTAAGACCAACACAGTGGTACGAGGCGGGGGGGCAATCATGTATAGGACAATCATCAAGATGGAAAACAAAAAGGTGAATAGAACTCCGGCCAGAGCAGCTCGAATAAGACAACCCAGATATATTCCCAAGCGAGTGCGGCGTTTGCGCCTGCGACGGGGAGGCATCGCTGGAGGCGGCGATGCGGTTGTCCGTTGTCCACGCCGGGTAGCATCCAGGTGGTCCGATCTGTGAAGCTGTGTCTGGTTGGGGACGTGATGCGGGAAGCTCATATCAGTCAGTTCGCTCTCATATTGGTATCAATACCTTCGCCAGTCATGTCATTCCCGAAAGCAGGAATCTATAGAGATGCAAGTGGATTCCCGCTGTCACGGGAATGACAGTGTGAGACGTGCTGATGAAGCAAAACAATAAAACCATCTCCGGGAAATCCGGAGCCGATTTTATTGCGTCCGAACTTCTCGTTAGTTTTCACGTCTCACGTCTCACACGTGAGTTGCACAACTGACTGCGACTCGACAAACGCCAAATTGGCGAAGGTATTGATTGGTATGTGCCGAGGTATTTTATCACAAGGGCAGTTGCCGGACGATGTAGTATGTGGTCAGCGGCAAGGATGTTGAACTACAATGTCAGGGGATTACGGTCAAAGATCTCAGAACAAGTTCTTTCCATCGTCAAACATCAATCGACCAATCATCATGACAAAAGGGTTATTTTATGCGTGTTCTATTGCAACGAGTTGAAAAGGCATCAGTTACAGTCGAGGGTCAGGTCGTAGGCTCAATTGAGCAGGGGTATGTTTTGCTGGTTGGTGTAGGGCACGGCGACGGCGAGGAGCAGGCGGCATGGCTGGCCCGGAAGATCGCCGGGCTGCGTATTTTCGAGGACGGAGAAGGTAAATTCAACCTGTCGATACAGGACGTCGGCGGCTCAGCCCTGGTCGTCTCGCAGTTCACGCTCTATGCAGATACCCGGAAGGGCCGCCGTCCGGCCTTCGTGGATGCAGCTCTACCATGTGCGGCTGAACCGCTGGTTGAGCGATTTGGCGAGATGCTGCGCGCCGAAGGTCTCCCGGTTGAGATGGGAGTCTTCGGCGCGCGGATGCTGGTCGAAATTCACAATGATGGTCCTGTCACCATCTGGCTGGAACGTGATTGACGCGTCGTACATCCAGAGCTAAACAGATGGCGGCTTATCGGCGTCTGGGCCGGTTGTTGGCGGTATTGCCGGCTTGCCGGCCGAGGCCTGACGCCCCAACAGGTAGATACCCAGGATGATGAGTGCTATGGGAATCACATACTCCACGCTTGACATCAAAAGGCCCGCACCAATCACTGACATCACCCCGGCCGGGATGAGTGCCCACCAATGTTCGCGATTGCGGACATAGACGTAGAAGAATGGAAAAGCAATGGCAAACATCACATACGGTGCGATCAAAAATTCAGGCGCGAAGCCGGAAATGGCAATCAGAACACCTACCGCTGATGTTGCGTAGGCCGGGATAAGCGCCCACCAATTGTCTCGATTATTCATATAGACGTAAATGAAGGGAAAGGCAATGGCAAACATCACAAATGAGCCAATGAACTCGCCCGGAAAGTTTATCCTTGCCAACATTATCAGGACACCGACCATTGCCAGGGCATAGCCCGGGATCAGTGCCCACCAGTGCTGGCGGTCTCGTATATATACGGTAAAGAAAACCGCGCCCGCCCCGACAAAAACGGCGGCCCACAAAAGCTCGCCAAACCAGGGAACGAATTGGCTTAGAAGTGCAACCCCACCAAGTACAATCAAGATACTGCCCCACAACCAGTTCAGGCTGATAGAGGATTGATTGTTGTTCTTTGTTTCCATAATGTCTCCCTTGAAAATAGTGATGAGTCACGAGTGCCGAGCAACGCGTCAAAAGCTTTGTACTTTGTATGTGTCTACTGCTGTCACAAGCCTCAGCACAACCGGCTTTCGTCAATTCTGTCATTCCCGCGAAAGCGGGAATCCATACGCCACAATCACTTACAAGCTGCTGCTATTTTCATGTGAGCCTTGGCTCATGAGCCACTCCTTTGAAAATAGTGCTGAGAGCCGGTCAAAAGGCCGCTTCCGTCTATGTTGGCAAGCCTTTCGACTATCGACCCCGCATTCCAAAAAGTCCCGTGTATCATGCAGAGTGTATCGGCAAGCTCCTCGCCTCAACCTCCACCGTTCGCTAAGCGGTTAGTCATGTATTCTTGCTTGATATTACGCAAAAGCCGGCCTGGAGTTGTATCGCAGGCCGGCGGAAAGTGTTATCTGACTGACGATGGCTTGTTCGGTAGCTAAAAACAAGCCATACCACAAAGAAGGTTGAGAAAGTGTAATCCGGGTGCTAATCCGACCTCTATTCTTCGCCGTTCACAACGACACGCAATCTATCTACCCGCATCCCATCGACTTTAATAACCCGGAAATGCGCCCTGCTTGCTTTAACCTCATCCCCTTTCTTTGGAATGCGCTCTAACTGCCCCATCACATAACCGCCGATAGTATCGTAATTCTCATCGACGAGGGCTAAATCTAGAGCCTCATTCACATCCTCAATCAGTGCCAGACCGCTGATATCCCAGCTGCCATCCTGCCTTTGGGCAATCTCTGGACCGTTATCCAGCTCGAACTGGTCGGGCAGCTCGCCGGCGATCTCCTCAAGAATGTCTTCCAAAGTAATCATGCCGGCCGTACCACCATATTCGTCAAGGGCAATGGCCACATGCTGCCGCTTATCCCGAAAGGTAGTCAGTGCTGCACTAATACGCGCCGTCTCAGGCATAAAAATAGCGGGGCGAGTGAAACGGCGTACAGGAACATCCAGGTTGCCTTCTGCCAGTACCTCTACAATATCGCGCACGAATAACACACCAACAATGTGGTCGACATCATTCTCGTAAACCGGGAATTTACCATGCGAAACTTTCTTTTGCAGCATGATCATATCACGCAGCGTGTTACTGATATCCAATGCCGCCATTTCTGTACGGGGTATCATGACCTGGCGCACCATCATCTCCCGCAAATCGAAGATGGCAGCCAACATGTCGTGCTCAGCGTCATCCATCATACCATGGTCAGCGCTGGCATCCATCAACATCTTGATCTCCTCAACAGAGTGGGCCAGCTCATGACCCGCAGCAGGTTGGAAACCCAACAATCTCAAGATCAGGTTGCCGGTGCCGTTTAACAGCCAGATCGCCGGCTTGAAAATCCATTCGACCAGGATCATAGGTGGCGCTACATAGAGCGACGTTTGCTCTGCACGTTGGAGAGCAATGGATTTAGGTGTCAGTTCACCCACAACAACATGGATAAAAGTTATCAACCCAAAACCAATTGCGGCCGAGATGCCGTGCGCAGTTAGATCGGTCCAACTGGCCGGGATGGGGATCAACTCAATAATTGGATCGATGAGGTGAGCCAGAGCCGGTTCACCGATCCAGCCCAGGCCCAGGCTGGCAAGTGTAATTCCTAGTTGGGTTGCAGCAATAAATCGGTCGGGATCGGCGACAGCTTTGTGAACCGCCCGAGCGCGTGGCACCTCCCGTGCTACAAGCTCCTCGACACGGGTGCGACGCACGCTGACCAGGGCAAACTCGGCCGCCACAAAAAACGCATTGAGTAGAACCAATACGACAATCAGCACCAGCCCAACGAGGTCGTTAACTATTGAACTTGCTTCAGTTTCCATCTACCTCACACAGCAAACAAGAAAGGTTATTTGACAAATTGATTGGCGAATCACAGAGATTTGTAGATTGCAGCTGCGCCATAGCCTACCACGCTCGACCTATCACCGGTGGCATCGGCCGAAGTTCCATAGCCCACAACCTTAACACCATTAGCGCCCAAAGCTCGTGCCGTTATCAGCACGGTGGCTATCGCTGCACGCCCACAGGCAAATGCACGTCCCTGCTCTTCTACATCGATAACGTCCTGAGGATCAAAGGCCTCAATAGTATTTAACATGGTCTGGTCAAGTTCTTTGGCCTTGAGCAGTGGGTAATGATGAGAGAGGTCGCTGCTGGCTACCAATAGAGTTTTGGAGCCGGACTGGCGAATGCTCTCAGCTAGCAGTTCGCCCAGCTTGACAATTCCTTCATAGCTTTGCTCACGCAGCATGAGTGGCACCAGCAAAAACGGCCCTTCCAGAACTCTTTGGAGAAAGGGTAGTTCAATTTCCAATGAATGCTCAGCATCCTGGTGTAATGGCGTGACCCTGATATTCTTGTTGAGTGCTGTCAGCAAATCGTGATCGACCTGAATAGTGCCTAACGGTGTCCAGTAATGCTGATGAGCAGTCGTCAATATTGGCGCATAAGAGAGTTGATGCATGGGGGAAATCACCACGACGCGCTCGAAAGCCATCCCCTTCACCAGCCGAAAAGCATGGGCAGCGATCCGGCCAGAGTAGACATAACCAGCATGAGGAGCAACCAATCCTATAATCTCACCTGGGATGGAGGTTTCCGGCGCTTCAGCCAGAAACTTATCAATCGTAGCCGCCAGATCCCTGGCGTTACCAGGATACCACTGCCCGGCAATCGGTGAAGGACGTACATCGCCCTGTACTTGTTGTGCCATGAGTTTTCCCCTATCCTGCAAACCATATCCCCTAGGGAGATTGTACCACATATCCCATTAGGGAATGGTGGCCAACAAACGCAGGTTAATCAGAAGAAATGTCAACAGACCCAGCCCCAACGCCGACAAACTGTAGACAAGCCAGGCAATTGAGATAGATGACTCATCGTCGAGCCGGACCGTATCCATGGTACTTAGGCGAAGCACATAACGTGGAGCAGTCGGCCATGCTAATGCCAAACCACTCACCAGACCACCGATGTGTGCCCAATTATCGATGCCGCCGGCTGAGAACCCGTAAAATAAATTAAGACCAATCACAATGATGATGTTGGCGATCTGCTGGCGGGTATTAGCGAAGATTTTGCGGTTAAGATAGAGCATCGGAACGAGCGCGCCAATCAGACCAAATAGAGCCCCACTGGCGCCTATAGACTGGTAGGGCCCCAATGCAAAACTGACGACGGATCCGGCAACGCCTGATAAAACATAGATGGCCAGAAATCGAAAATGTCCGAAGCTGCGCTCGACTCTGGGACCTATCAGATACAACGAATAACTATTGACTCCCAGATGAACAAAGCCTCCATGCAGAAACATGGGGGTAAACAGTCGCCAAAGCTGCCCTTGAACAATTAAAAAATTAT
>JAFGMS010000344.1 GCA_016927375.1 Anaerolineae bacterium | reverse complement strand
TAGTTTATGTCCACTATCAGGATGTTTTGATGTCAAATCGACCCACAAATAACTCCATCTCGCATCACAATCTCGTGAACCATCCCTGATATCGTCAATCCGGTTTGACGTTGATTTTTTTACGTCACCCTTCTTTTTCGTCTATTCTGAATGCCTCGAAGGTGTCTACCACTCCGTGTATCAGATCATAAAACAGCCTACGATATGTCATCTTGCTCAAGTACGGTATCTCTTGTTAGCATAGGATGAACTGTTGCCGACACACCAGTATGTACTGGGTGCAGCTTTCTCCAAGGAACGACTATGCAAGAGGGCACCTTCTCTCTCAAAATCATCCACCTTATCACAGATCTCGATACCGGCGGGGCAGAGATGATGTTGGTCAAACTGCTGTCCCACATGGACAGCGAGCGCTTCACCAACGTAGTAATCTCTCTGACCGACCGCGGCACGCTGGGGGATTGCATTGATGCGCTGGGAGTCCCCATTTTAACGCTGGGAATGCGACATGGCCTGCCCGACCCCCGTGGTATCGGACGGCTGGTGAAGCTGCTTCGACAAGAGAAGCCTGATATCCTGCAAACGTGGCTCTATCATGCCGATCTGCTGGGAACGATTAGCGCCCGTCTGGCGCGTGTGCCTGTTTTGTGCTGGAATATCCGCTGCTCAGATATGGATATGAGACATTACTCCCGGCTGTCCCGGCTGGTCTTGCAGATACTTGCCCGGCTGTCCCGCCAGCCAGACGTGGTCATCGTTAACTCGCAAGCCGGAAGACAGCTACACGAAGAACGGGGGTACTCGCCGCGCAGGTGGGAGACTATCCCTAACGGGTTCGATTTGGAACGTTTTCGCCCCAATCCCAATGCCTATCAAGCCCTGCGGGCGGAGCTGGCCCTCCTACCCCACACCCTATTGATCGGCCTGATTGCACGCTATGATCCAATGAAGGATCAGCGTATGTTTCTCCAGGCCGCCAGGCAGCTTATCGATGAGCGCGATGACGTCCATTTCGTTTTGGCCGGTAAAGACATCGACTTGCTGTCTGGGATGGTCGATGCAATGGAACTAGGTTTGTATGTCCATCTGTTGGGCGAGCGTGGTGATATCCCCAACCTCATGGCGGCCCTCGATGTTTTATCTTTGTCATCTGCCTTTGGAGAGGGTTTCCCGAATGTCGTAGGGGAGGCCATGGCGTGCGGTGTGCCGTGCGTAGTTACAGATGTGGGTGATACAGCGAACATCGTTGGGGAGACAGGGTTCGTTGTGCCGCCGAGAGACCCCGGCAAGATGGCAGATACCTGGCAGCATCTGCTGGCGATGTCCGTGGAAGAGCGTCAAGCGCTTGGTCAATCTGCCCGACGACGTGTTGAGAAGCTGTTTTCCATTCAAGCTGTCGTGCGGCGCTATGAAGTACTCTATCGTGGCATAGCTGGAGATTGCGAAAGGAGCTAGAATAGCTGTCCCGCAGTGATCTGACCAGTTCTGATAGTAACGTTCGATTTCCCAGGTTGGCCAGAACGAGCACGAGCGGCCCCTTGTACCTAAACGAAAGATCGGCGAAGGATCGACGAAGATAGAACGAGGGCAGCCTCTCTGAGTATAGAGGCACCGAGGACTACCCATCCATGTGTGGTATTACCGGCTATCTTGATACAACCCGCCAGACCAAAACCGAAGACCTGGAGGCAATTGCCGCCCGTATGGCAGATACGATTGTGCATCGAGGGCCAGATGACAGTGGGGTATGGGCCAGTGCACAGGACGGCGTTGCGTTAGGTTTCCGGCGTTTGGCTATCATCGATCTCTCCCCGGCCGGCCACCAGCCAATGATCTCTGAAGATGGTCGCTACGTCATCGTCTTCAACGGTGAGGTCTACAATTTCGAATCGCTGCGCCGTGAGCTTGATGGGCTTGGATACAGCTTCAGAGGGCGCTCTGATACCGAGGTGATGCTGGCGTCGTTCAGCCAATGGGGGATAGAAGCGGCCTCCCGGCGCTTCGTTGGCATGTTTGCCTTTGCTCTATGGGATCGGCAGGAACATAGGCTATATCTGGTGCGCGACCGGATAGGAATCAAGCCGCTCTACTACGGCTGGGCGGACAAAATTTTCTTGTTTGGCTCGGAACTAAAAACCCTACGCACTCACCCGGCCTTCCAAAATAACATCGACCGCGGCGCGCTGACGCTTTACATGCGCCACAATTACATTCCAGCGCCCTACTCGATCTATCAGGATATCAAAAAGCTGGCCCCCGGCACCATTTTGTCAATTGATGCTGCCGGCGGCGAGTCAACCATCACCCCATACTGGTCGGCTCACGACGCAGCCGCCGGGGGTGTGGTCGATCCATTTACAGGGCCGGTCGACGAAGCCATCGAACAATTAGATGCTTTGCTACGAGATGCCATCGCTTTGCGCATGATCGCCGATGTACCCTTGGGGGCTTTTCTGTCGGGTGGCATCGATTCATCCACCGTGGTGGCGCTGATGCAGGCCCAGAGCATGCGGCCGGTCAAGACATTCTCTATTGGCTTCCACGAGGAGATTTACAACGAGGCACGCCATGCCAAAGCCATAGCTCAACACCTGGGGACCGAGCATAACGAGCTATATGTAACACCAGAAGAGGCCATGGATGTCATCCCGCGTCTACCGGCGCTCTACGATGAGCCCTTTGCCGATTCCTCGCAGGTACCCACCTTCCTAGTCTCTGAGCTGGCCAGACGGCACGTTACCGTCAGCCTGTCGGGTGATGGTGGAGACGAGCTATTTACCGGCTACGACCGCTATGCCATTGGGCGAGACATCTGGGGCAAGATCGGATGGATGCCGGGCGTGATGCGGGGTCTGTTAGCGAAGGGGCTAACGGCGCTCCAACCGCCGGCGTGGGATGCCTTGCTCAAGCCTGTGCCGGCTCTTTTACCTTATGGGGCCAGGATACGCACCGGGGAGCGGTTCCACCGGCTGGCAGAGATCTTGCAGGTGGGGCAATCGCAAGCCATGTATCTGGGGCTGATTTCTCATTTCCAACAACCCGCATCGATGGTGGTTGGAGGTGCTGAGCCGACCACCATCGCCGGAGACTTTGCCAGGTGGAACCACCTACCCGACTTTACCATGCAGATGATGTACCTGGATCTGATCACCTACCTGCCTGATGACATCCTGACCAAGGTCGACCGCGCCAGCATGGGGGTAAGCCTGGAGGCCCGCGTCCCCCTGCTCGATCACCGTGTGGTGGAATTTGCCTGGCGGCTGCCGCTCTCGATGAAGGTCAGGAACAACAGCAGCAAGTGGCTGCTCAGGCAGGTGCTGTACCGTTATGTGCCCAAAGAGCTAATCGAGCGCCCCAAGATGGGTTTTGGGGTACCTATTGGGCGCTGGATGCGCGGCCCGCTACGCGACTGGTCCGAGGCGCTGCTAGATGAACGGCGTCTGCGTGAGGAGGGGTATTTCGAGCCCCAGCCTGTCCGCAAGCTGTGGCAAGAGCACCTGGATGAGACCCATAATCATGAGTATCGTCTGTGGGATATCCTGATGTTCCAATCCTGGTTGGAAGCCGGCAAAAAGAATGGGCATTCTATGTAGAAGGATTAGAGAAACCCTACCCCTGCCGATTGTTTGACGGAGAGCCAAAGAAAACGTATAATTTGCACTTACTCGGGCGGTTAGCTCAGCTGGCTAGAGCGCGTCGTTGACATCGACGAGGTCATAGGTTCAAGTCCTATACCGCCCACTATATTTGACTGATGCGCCGGCAGAGTAACTGCCGGCTTTTTTGATGCGATCTTTCACCAGGTTTGTGTTCTAGAGGCGGGGTAGTTGATTATGTTTTGGAAGGGGCGGGGCATGCATTCATCTACGATGATGCCTATTTGAATACAGCACTTCCGCTTGCTCTACAATGTTTTGATCGCTATTTGAAGTAGGGATTTATCTGTTTAGGGCTTGTAGTTGTCCAGAATGTTTTTAATCTCCTCTTTGTCAAAGCCAACCCATGATGTTCTGCCCTGGATAGCTACACCATGTACCATATCAATCTTGAGAGCCATCTCGAGCCAATCGTAGGCGTCCATACTGATGTAGCTGCCGCGCAGCATCGGAGAATCTATGCTGGTCGCGGCGGGCGCCAAAGCCTTTCCATCTGGGCCAAGAGTGGTATGCATGCGTATTTGATCGGCGCTGGAGACCACATAGGGCTCGCCGCTTGGGGCGGTTGGCAGTGTCTCTTGTACCACGGGGATATAAAGCTCTCTGCCGGCTAGTTTCTCGTAAAGAAGGTGAAAATCCTCGTCTTTGCCGTGTTCGGCAATATCATGGATCACTTGCTCTATAGTGAGATCGTCTTCGGGAAGTGTTTGCGGCATTTGTATGTATCCTTGGTGGAGCGGTCTATTAGCGGCTGAAACCGGAACGAGTAAAACACACATATGAGACGCGCCGGTTTTTTTACATCTTACATCTTGCCGGCTTATTCCACCACTACCGGCTGGCCATAATCATGGATCTCAACCTTGGCCATTTCGTAGTCGACAATGACGCCGTCTGGCTTCTTGACCAGCTTTAGCCGGACAAGAGCCCCCATCCTCGTTTCTTGCCACCACATCTGATCGAAGATGAAATTGCCGAGCGAGTAGAAAATCGGCTTACCGTTGTAGTCCTCGACCGGCTGGATCAGGTGAGGATGCGCCCCGATAATGACATCCATGCCCGCATCGACCAGCGCATGGCCAACCTCGTGCTGGCGTGCATTGGGCTCAGGCTGATACTCGATGCCCCAATGGAGCATACCGATGAGGATGTCGACTTGCGTTGAGGCTTCCCTGGTAGCCTCTATCGCTTGTTCGAGGTCGAGCACCGTATCGGAGTCGTCGAACCCTATCACGCCAATCTGGAGCCCATCGATGTCGCTCAGCATCATCATGTTGTCCGTGATGGGCTTGATACCGGCTTCCTGAAGAAGCTCGACCGTTTCCTCGAAGCCACTGTCACCGTAAGTATGGGCATGGTTGTTGGCCAGACTAACCCCATCGATGTCTGCCCAGACCAGCCCCTCTACCGCGCATGGGGCAGCACAGAAAAGAATGCCGGTGCTGGCAAAAGGACAGTTGGTGACCAGAGGGGCCTCTAAATTTCCCAGTGTTAAATCCGCATCCTTTAGCGCATCGACGGTTTGGTGAAATGGCCAGGTGAAGTCATCCCGATCCATCATCTCGATGTTGACCTGTCTGCCCAGCATAATGTCGCCGACGATTACCAGGCTGGCGGTAGGACGCTTGATCCGGCTGGTTATCCGGCTGGTTGCCGAGCGGTTCTTGAGCCGGTTTTCAGGAGGCATTTCCAGGACGAGCTGATCGACATAGAGAGTTTTTCGGGGGGCTACGCTATGTGCCATGCTGTTTGCCTGGAATCCTGGTGCGGCTTGATGTCCACCGAGCACCCTGACAGCCTGCATGGTGGAGAATGAAGGATTGGCAGCAATAAGCAAGACTAGCACGAGGACAAGAAGTGTCCATTGCATGATCGCTTTGGTGTGACGTGAATGGCCGGGAATGTTCAGCAGCATCGGTTGTTAGGTTCTGTTAATATATCGATGTTCATTACTGCGATTGTAGGTGCTTTCAATAGGAGAACACAAGCCATTTTGGGGACTTAAATGGTTTTTATAACCAAACACGAAGATGTTCCATATGGAAGACAAACCAAAATGGGTGTTTAGAAGGCTGACAGGAGGCCAGAAAAGCGTATAATTGTAGATGTTCCGTTATCTGCCAGTTGAATAGAGGAGTGAGGCGAGCGTGGCTGACAGTTTAGAGCAAATTGCTAAAGAAGTTGCCGTGTGTACTAACTGCCCTCTGCACACTTCGCGCATTAAGGCTGTCCCGGGGGAAGGGCCTCCAGATGCTCAGATCATGCTCATCGGGGAGGGACCTGGTTTTCATGAAAATCAGAGTGGTCGACCCTTTGTTGGCGCAGCAGGCGAGTTTCTGAGCGAAATTTTGCAGTCAATCGGCTTGAGCCGGGAAGAAGTTTTCATCTGTAATGTGGTGAAATGTCGTCCACCGGGCAACCGCGACCCCGAGCCGCTTGAGATTGAGGCCTGCCGTGTGTATCTTGATCGGCAAATCGCACTGATCGAGCCGAATGTGATCGTGACATTGGGCCGGTACAGCATGGCGCGTTGGTTCCCTTCGGCGCGTATTTCCCGCATTCATGGGACGCCCCGCAGAATAGGACGGCATCTCATCGTGCCTATGTATCATCCTGCGGCGGCTTTGCATCAACCCAGTTTACGCCAGGAGATCATGAAAGATTTCGGTAAGCTGCCCCAGTTTTTGGCAAAGGCAAGCCAGAGTTGGACAGAGAGCGGTGACGATGCGACCGAGCCAGAATCTGAGCAGCCCCAGCAGTTGAGTCTGTTTTGATACCGTTAGGCGTCAATAAGCCTGGAGCAAAAATAGCCTTCAATGCCCGGTTATCTAAGTGTTTCGTAGTGCATATATAATAGGGACATTTAGACTCTGGGAAACACTAGAGAGGCAGGATGATGACCAAAAGGTTTGATGCTGAAGTAGGCGATATTCATGCACCCGTAGAGGATGTTGAAGTCCCTTTGACACTCAAGGTGTTGGTCGTTGCGATGTTCTTTGTCATCGTGGTTTTAGGAGTAGCGCTTGCGGTCAGCCTGATGCCCGCAGGATAGTCATTCTTCTGGGCGAACAGTCTGGAGAGCCCGGTCTGCTTCTATAGGCCAGGCTGCTTTGCTGTTAAGATCCTTCAGTGTTTGAACAAAAATAGACAGAGGCCATCAGCAGACAATTGACGGCCTCTATCTATTCGTCCTCGTTTATCACCGTCCCATCGATTACATCATCATTGTCGGAATAGCGCGAAAGGCTACCGCCCAGCTCTCGCAGATGCTCCTTGACCACGTCGGGAGGAGCAACCTGGATGAATATACTCAGTGCCAGGAGGATGATACCTATATCATCGAGTGCGCCCAGCGGCGCAAGCGGGCCCATAGCCAGAGCGGGAAGGATGTCTACCGGGGAGACCAGATAGACAACTGCCCCTATTGGGAGGAGCTTTGGGAAAACACTCACACGGCCATCCCAGAATAGGCGCCAGCTTAGCAAGGCCCTTTCATATAGCGCCCGCAATGCTCCAGGACGCTCAAGTGAGGCTGTGGACAGGGAGCGATTGCTCTTTTTGGACTGCTCGTTTGGGGGAATGCTTGATGACATAAACAGGATCTCTCCTTCTGTA